>JAAZKI010000233.1 GCA_012799905.1 Lentisphaerota bacterium
AAATTTATGTGTCACCCTTACAGGGCTCCAAATCTATGCCATCTCACCCAGGGCTGCGCCGGGCCTGGCGGCCCGGCTTACCCTGGGCTTCTATGTGTCGCCCTCCGGGCTTTTGCCGCTTTGCGGCGGTGAACATTATGGACGCTGATTGTCATATCTAAGCCTGGCGGCCCAAAGGGCCAGCAACATAAAAGCCCAGGGTGAGCGTAGCGAAGCCCTGGGTGAGGCGTATAATAATTTTGAGCCCCGCCAGGGGTGACACATGAACGCCGTTTTGAAGAAAAATCCTTTTTGGATGGGGTCTACGTAGTTCAAGTGTTCGCCCTCACCCCTAAACAAAACGCCGCTAATCTTGCGTCACTGCCTCGCCAGGAAGGCCAATGGGTCCTTCTTTTTCCACAGCGGCAAACAATGCGTCAAAGTCAGCCTTGGTGGCTATGGTGGAGGCTTGAGCGCGGAGAGTGCGACGATAACCGCGTCCACAAAGATAACTGAGCACGGTCTTGCGCCCTAAAATCATGGCGCCTGTCTCACCGTAAAGAGCAATCATGCCTAAGATGTGCTCGTGCATTACCTCACAGATTTCAGCGTGGTCGATTGGAGTGGGCGGAGTCCCGGCAAGCAAATCCCGGAACAGCCACGGATTGCCGATGGCGCCGCGAGCAATCATCAGGCGGTCGCAGCCCGAGGCGAGGCGCAAGCGCTCAGCGTCAGCATAGCTGAAGATACCGCCATTGGCGGTGATGGGAAAAGATGCAGGCAGGCTGTCGCGTACTGCCTTGATGATTGTGGCAGCGACCGGGCCGGAATAGATTTTGGAAGCAATGCGACCGTGAATGGCGATGCCATCGACGCCGCAGGCATGCAGGCGTTGGCAGAGCGCAACTGTCGGCGCAGGGTCGTCTGCGTCAAGGATGCGCATTTTGATTGTAAGCGGCCTGGTGACGACGTCGCGCAGGACTTGCACACAGGTGAGAGCCAGCTCCGGGTCGTTCAGAAGGGCAGCGCCAGCGTCGCGATTGACGACTTTTTTCATGGGGCAGCCCATGTTGAAGTCGATGACGTCGAAGTCCATGGCATTGAGCATAGCGCCGGCTTTGCGGAGGTTTTCCGGCTGGGAACCGAGGACTTGCGTGGCCAGCCAGGGTTCTTCCGGCCCGCGGGCGAGGATGAGTGGGTTGTCGCGGTTGCCGTAGACGAGTGCGCCGGCGTCGATTAAAGGCGTGTGAGCGTAGACAAGGCCAAAGCGCCGACAAGCCATGCGGAAGGGCAGGTCGGTGTAGCCGGCCAGCGGAGCCAGTAGATAGGTGGGCGGGGAAGAGGGAGTAGTCATGGGGAAAAGGCTAACGGTCAAGGGCGTCGAGGACGCCAATTGAAACTATAAGCGAGGTACATACGGCAGGCTAAAGCCTGTATTACATACAGCAAACTAAAGTTTGAACTACGTGCTGCAGGCTAAAGCCTGTATTACATACAGCAAACTAAAGTTTGAACTACATGCTCCTGCAAGCGAGGTACATACGGCAGGCTAAAGCCTGTACTACATACAGCAAACTAAAGTTTGAACTACATACGGCAGGCTAAAGCCTGTACTACATACAGCAAACTAAAGTTTGAACTACATGCTCCTGCAAGCGAACTACATACAGCAAACTAAAGTTTGAACTACATGCTCCTGCAAGCGAACTACATACGGCAAACTAAAGTTTGAACTACATGCTCCTGCAAGCGAGGTAGATATGGCAAGCTAAAGTTTGAACTACGTGCGGGGGTTATTTCGCCTTGATGTCATAGGCGGCGAGGACATCGCCGCGGCGGACGTACATGACGCCGTCTGAAATCATCGGGCAAGCCCAGTATTCCCTGGTACCGTAGGTAATATTGAAAGACGAGACGATGTCAAGATTATCCTGTCCAGGACGGGCCAGGGCGAGGGTGCCGCGTTTATCGTCAAATTGGTAGAGCATGCCGTCGGCGGCAATGGTGATGCCTTTGCCGAGAGGGACGAGTTTGCCGTCTTTGCCAGGCACTTGCCAGGGTTGCATGAAGATGGTGCGGCCGGTCTGGGCGTCAACGCAAGCCCATTCGCCGCTGTTGTTGGTGATCCAGGTGGAGCCGTAGATGCGGCCGTTGAGGAGCACGGTGCCGCCGTGCTGGGTGTCGAGGTCGTTGTTTTTCCAGAGCGGCTTGACGCTGTTGCCATCCTCCGCCAGTTCAAGCATGACAGTGCCGTGGTTGTAGCCGCGGGTGGCGATAATGCGCTGGCCGATGACTAGCGGGGTGATACAGCTGATTTCGCGCCGCTCCTTTTCTTCAAAAGCACTGGCAAAGTCGTATGTCCAACGGATTTTGCCGGTTTTGATATCGGTTCCAAAGACGTATTTTCCGGTGATTTGGATGATTTGGCCGTTGTGGATGACGGGTGTGACATAGGCTACCTGGCCGTCCAACGGCTCGGCTTCCCAGACGACTTTGCCGGTTTGCAGGTCATAGGCGACCATGCTGGCCTTGTCGCCGACTGGAGTGGCAAAGGCCATGCCATCCGCTGTCGCGATTGATTCCGCGTAGCCCCAGGTGCCGGGGCGTCCGCCGTAGTCAGCAGCAAAGTCATGTTTCCAGGCGATGGCGCCGTCATCGGCCTTGATGCAGACGATTTCTCCGCCGCCGGTGGACAAGCAGAGTCGTCCTCCGTCAGGCGTATCGACATAGGTCGGGGTGGCGCGGGCGTACTGGTAGGATTTCGTCCAGGTTTTGCCGGTTGTCGTCTGCCAGAGGATTTTGCCATTGTCATCAAGGCAGGTCAGTTTTTCATCGACTTTTGCGTTTGCGCCTCCTCCAGTCACATAGAGGCGTCCTTTGACGCGGATGACAGCGCTCCAGCCCAGGCCAATGCCTTCAGTTTTCCAGAGTTGCTCCGGCCCTGCTGACGGCCAGGTTTTAAGGAGACCGGTTTCGTTGAATATGCCTTGTCGGTTGGGGCCGCGGAAGCAGGTCACATCTTCAGCCAGGGTCAGAGTCGCCAGCAGTGGCATGGCGATGGCAAGCAAAGTCAGGTTTTTGAGCGTCATAAGTGGCGCACCTCATCGGTTTTAAGCATGGAGCAACGGCGTTTGGCGCAGGTCAAGCCGTTTTTGTGGGCTGGGCGGCGTTGTCGTCGAGCAGGTCGTTCAGGCGCTGCAAAGAAAGCGTCAGGATGACCATGCCAGCGACCGCCAGCGCGGGTATGCCTGTTAAGATGATTTGTAACGACGCATTTGCAAGCAGGCCGCATGGAATAAGGACGACGCTGGCAGCCGCGATGCTGATGCCGAGCAGAGCAGCTTGTTCGAGCCAGAGCAGACGGCGGATTTTTCGAGCCGGGAAGCCGATTTCCGCCATCAGGATGATTTCTTGTCGGCGTTGTTCAATGGCAATTCTGGCAAGCAGGGCCATGGCGCCCAGGCCAAGCGCAAGAGCCAGAATTCCGAGCTGGAGGAAAATAGCCAGGTAGCGGTTTTGCACGGCGTCAAATCGATCCATGCGAGCGCGGACGGATTCCGCGTGCAGGCCATAGCCAGCCAGCTTGCGCGTGAGTTCCGGCAGTGCGGCCTGGTCCTTGACCAGAAACATCCGTGCCCCAGAGTGTTCAGGGAACAGGCGGTCAAAGGTGTCGAGGTCGACGACTACGCCGCCTTGAAATACGGTTCCAGCAAAAGCCTGTTCCAGGGTCAGGCTGCCAGCAGCGTATTCGAGGGTGTCGCCGAGGCGCATTTTCAGAATCCACTTCAGGACGCCGCGGTCAACGGCAGCGCCATTTAGGCTTAGAAAGTCGGCGGGCAGTCCCAGGCGTTCAAGGTCAACGCCAAAGACGGTCGGGACAGTGACGCGGTTCAGGTTGGTGCAGTCAGCATGGGTGGCGGCGAACATGCGGATGGGCAGGACATCTGGGCCGAAGTCGGCGGCTGCATCGCCGTTGTAGGGCAACAGCAGGGTGGCGACAGCGTCGTAGCCAAAGCCCTCTTCGCCGCGCGTCTTAATAGCGTATGCGCCGACGCCAAGAGCCGTGATGATGCCGATGGTGAGCAGCACTACGGCCAGGCGGTTGGCAGGCCAGAAGCGCCGGACATTCAGCCAGGCGAGCGCCGGAATCGTGGCCGGTGCGGTCGATGGACGACGCGGCGCGTCGGTGGCGAATGTGCCCTGCTGCCGCGGTCGGCGTGAGACCACGGCCAGTCCCAAAGCCGCAGTGACAGCGAAGCCAACCAGGAGCGAGGATGCCTGGACCTGGAAAAGCAGGTCGCGGCGGCCGACAACGTCGCGCCAGACCGTGCCCAAGGCCAGCAGCAGGAGCTTAGTCACGGCGATTCCAGCGGCAGTGCCGACGGCGGCTCCGAAGGTGATGGCCAGGCCCATTTCGGCCAGGTGTAGGCGGCGAATCAGTTTTTCCGCGAAGCCCAGGTCAGCGAGCAGGGCTGCGTCCGGCTGTCGTTCCAACTGATGCAGTCGGGTGATGATGACCAGAAGGAGCAGCGCGGCCAGGATGACCGCGCCGCTAAGGCCGAGGAAGAGTCCGGTGAAGTCAACGCCATTGGCGGCGTTGGCCAGGGCGCGTTCCCGGGGGGAGAAGCAGTTCAGGCCGGGCGGGGCGGCGCGGATGGCGGCAGTCAGACGCGCGATTACGTCGTCCTTGGCGGTTCCGGCAGGGAAGACAATGGCAGTGGCGTCATCACAGCCAAAGAGCTTCTTGGCTTCGTCAAGCGGCAGATAGAGTCGTGGCTTGGCGCCGTATTTTTGCCAGTAGGCTTCGTCGGCTTTGCGGACGCGTTCGAAGTCAACCGGCAGCCCTGAGTCCCACTCGGTGCAAGTGTTGACGTCGGTCAAGCCCGGGATAGCTGCGGTGATGGCGGCGGTGAAGGCGTCATCGTCGATTTCGCTGATGGCAGACAAGCGGTGTTGGTTCAAGGTCAGTTGTCGGAACGGCCCGACCGTGTGGAAGGTCAGCCAGCCTGGCTTGCCGTTAAAGGTTGCGCCAGCGTTGCGAGCGACGAGGCATTGTCCAGGCTGAATAGGCAGGAGGCGCGGGTCAATGCCAGCCACAAAACAGTAGTCAAGGACGGGTTGGCCATCCTCGCCGGCCAGGCGGTCAGCAAACCAGGTCAGGACGCGCGGCGCTTCCGGGAAAACTTCATCGACGATTGGCGGCAGGGTGAATTGGCGGTTTTTGAGCACTAGCCGTTCGCCCATGGCGTCGACATAGAAGCCCAGGTCAGTTGCTGTGACTTGGCTGCGGAGGCGCTGATCGAGTTGCTCTGGGGAGACGTCAGCCAGAAACAGATTGCCGCCGTCTGCCAGCCCCAGGCAGTCAGCCAGAAAGGCGCGGTTAAGGAAGATATTGAGCGCTGGGAGCTGGCTGTCCGCCAAGGAGAAGTCAGCCCAGGCAGCCGGGAAAACACCTTTTAGGCGGACGTGCACCTGGCGGAGCGCAGGCGGTCGGCCAGCCACGGACTCAGGGGAGATTTCCGTGGCCTGAGCCAGGCGCAGGACGAGGTCGGCGTCAACCGGCAGCTTGAGCACGTCAAACAAGGTTTGGTTGACGTATGCTTCGCGCGGGGCGAGGTCAATGGCGGAGTCAGCCACGCCAAAGGCGGCGACGCCGGTTGGATTGCCGTCCTGAGGCTGGACGTATGCGTCGACGTGCAGGATGCTGCCTGGGATTTTCCAGGTTCCTGGCCATTGAGCAACAGCACTGACTCCGGCCAGTCGCCGTTCAGCCTCTTGGTGGAGAGTGAAGTCGAGCGAATCGCCGACGCCGAGGGCGCCAGTCAGCACCATGGCAACCAGGGCGGTGCCAGCGGCCAGGCTGATTAGGCCGCGCCGGTAGTAAACCAGGTCGCGTTGGATGAGCGTTAAAAAATGCATGACTGGCGCGAAACGCTGCGGGGTGATTATGCCGGTTTAGCGGCCAGCAGGTTTTGGACATGTTGGCGGATGCCATCGACCAGCCGTGTAGCCGGCGGCGTCAGTTTGGCGTCGGTCAGGTCGGCCAGACTGTAGATGCGGTGGCAGAGGAATGGCCGGTCGCCCGGGCGGAGTTGCAAGTGTTCGGCCAGGGGCGTGGAACGGATGTGCAGGTCAACGCCGAGGGTGTCGGCAATCAGGCGATAGTAGGCAGCAGATTCGACGATGTCAGGCCCGGCCATGTTGAAAGTGCGGCGGGAGGCCAGGGGATTGCCGAGGCAGCTGGCGATGGTGACGGCCAGGTCGTCGACTAAGATAGGTTGTTGCAGGAAATGGCCGCCGTCAACCAGGGTGATGGTTTCACTGCGCTGCAAGCGGGCCAGGATGTCGACATCGCGGCAGTGGCATGGAAAGCATCCGAGGCGCGAGTTGCCGCCGTAGATGTGGCAGGGGCGGAATACGGTCCAGGTTAGGTCGGAGTCAGCGGCTTCGCGATGGAGTAGCTGTTCGCAGAGCGACTTCTTGTAGCCATACGATTGGTTGCCATTGTCGTCATCAGCCAAAATGGGCGCATCGACCGGCTGCGGAAAACGGCGCTGGGCAGGATCAAAGACAAAGTCGGTTGAGATGAAAACCAGCTGCTGGCAGCGGGAGCGGAAGAGCTCAAGCATGACAGCCATTTCTTCCGGCGCATAGCAGATGCAGTCAATGACAGCGTCAAAGCGCAGCGCCGGGTCGGCAAAGGCGGCGCGCATGGCGGCAGCGTCGTTGCGGTCAGCTGAAATGGCTTTGGCGCGAGAATCGACGGGGCGGCGACCGCGGGTGAGGACGGTGACGTCATGCCCGCGTTGTAAACATTCCCGGCAGACTGCGCCGCTGACATGGCCGCTGCCGCCAATAATTAAAATTTTCATGATGAGAACCCTTTTTTAACCACGGATGGACACGGATGGACACGGATTTTTAATAGGGTTGTTTTTTTAACCACGAAAAACACGAAAGGACACGAAATTTTTGTTTTTTGGGTTGTTTTTGTAACCACTGAACACACGGAATATACGGAAATTTTGTAATCGCTCCGCTATTGATACTTGGAGTTCAGGCAAGCTGCGGCGATGGGCGCCTCGGGTAAGGCGTTTTAGTGGACAGTGGACAATGGACAGAAGTGGACTTTAGGTGATGGAGCGATGATGCGGTGCTTCAGTTCAAGGCGAACAAGGCTGTTTCCGGGGTTTTGAAAGTGTAGTTGAAATGATCCGCGTTGACGGTGATGACGGTGTTGGAGAAGATTTCGCGGATGGTTTTCACTTGGCGGGGCAGGGCGATGATGCGTTCGCCGCCTTCGGCGACGTGGATCATCAGCAGATCGTCGGCCGCCCAGACCGGGGTGTAGTCAGGCACGAAAATATGTACGCCGGCCGCCTCGGCGTGCTGGCGCAGCAGTTCTGGCGTGACTGCCTCGACGTCCGGGCAATGTGGCGCATTCAACGGCTGCTGACCCCAAGTGGTGCCGTCAGTCAGGGCGGATGGGCCGATCCACAGCTGCGCTGGCCTGTCAGCAGGCAGGCAGCGGTCGAGGATAGCGCGCTTTTCCGGAGTCACTTCAATGCACCCGGACAGAATGACCAGCTTGAAGGCGCTGACATCAATTTTCGGCAGGTCGCCAAAGGAGTGGACGACAAAGGGTGCGCCCAGCCGATTGAGAGCCGTGTGCAGGCCGTTGTAGAGTTTGCCGACGAGGGGATAATGCTGGTCGTTGACCAGGGCAGTGCTGACCGGGTCGACGATTAGGGCGACTTCGGCCTGGGGCTGCCGGGTTCGGTCGGCGTACTGGCGCCAGAGCGGCAGCAAGTCAGCGATGGTCTGCATCACTGCGGGGTCGTCGTAGAAATGTCCCCACATGTCAAACCACCACAGCGAGGCGCCGTGGAACAAGGCCCGGCAGAATTCGCGACGCAGCCCGGCGATGTCTTCCTCGGCGTTTTTCCAGGCGATCATCCAGGGCAGGGCGACATGCTCGGTGAGCTGCATATTGGCGGTGTGAGTTCGATGGTCGATTTCATACATGCAGTTTTTGCCGTGGACGTGGACAGTGCCGTTGGGAGTCATAAAGCCGCTGCCGCCGCCCATGGTGCGGTCGCTGTAGTTGCCAGGGCTGATGACAAAGTCAATCAGCGGCGACGCCTCGACCTTCTCGTAGGCCAGGTGGCCGCATTGCACCAGGCGGTTGCCGGTGAGTTCCATGATATAGCCGTAGAAGGCGCCGATTTCTTGGCCTGGGCGGCGGTGGGCGTCAACAAGGCCGGCAAAATGGCAGATAGCATCCGCGATTAAGTCGCTGCTGAAACGCCAGTAATTGACGGCGTCACGGTTGAGTACCGGGTCGCGGAGGGCGCCATCCAGGCGCGGAGCGGCAAAGCGGGCGGCGATACCGGGGATGTCCTCTGGGATAGGCAGGTTGCGCTCTTCGGCCCAGGCTTGGAACAGGCGCAATTTTTCCGGGCTTGCCTGGCCGTGGCAATAGTCCATCCACTCGTCAGTGACGCCACACATCATGATGAAGCAGGCGATGTGCTTAGAGTATTTTTTCTGGATGTGTTCGAGGAGGGCGTTGAGGTATTTTTCCGTGGCTTGCCGCCAGCGGTCATTGGCGACGGCGACGCTCACTTGCGGGTAGCTGTCAAAAGTCAGTTGCCGAGCCAGCCAGAGAGGCGAGTTCAGGTCGATGATGCAGAGGATTTCGGCATCTGGGCAGATGTCGAGAGTGTCTTGCATTTGCTCGTCAAACGGCGTGAAGTCATAGGTGTCCCACCATTTCCAGATCATGTCGTATTGGCAATACGGCTCGCCGAGGGAATTGACGGTGTTGCCGGCAAAGACGCAGAATTGCTTGATGCCGGCAGCAGCGAAGCGCCGCTTGGCGTCCGGCTCCTTCCAGAAGGAACGATAGGCAAAATACGGTTTGGCAGTGGACATCGCAATGTCTCCCTTGCAAGATGGATGGGGATGGAACCCGGCCGTCGGGTCTCAATGCCATTACTATCGCCCCGGTATCGGCTTTTGCGAATAGACGCCAACACAGAATGCGTGATTTTGAGCTGCCAAGACGCCAAGGGCGCCAAGAAAAAATCTTGGCGCCCTTGGCGTCTTGGCGGTTAGGCTCTAGGGGCGATAATTCGTGAGCTATCAGAACTTGATCAGTTCGCCGCCCTGTTCACTGGATTGCAGCATTCCCAGCCCGACTCGTGCGGCAGCCAGGCCTTCTTCCAAGGTCGTCTGCCGTGGCCGTCCGTCTGCGATCATGGCGACAAAGGCTTTTGCCTGCCGCAGCCGGTCGCTGTCATTGGCCGGATAGCTGACGTTGACGTCAATGGTTTCGTTGCGGTTGTACAGCTTCAGCGTTCGGAGGTCCGTGATCGCCGTGTACTTGTCGCCATAGACTTCCATGATGTCGACTGGGACGCCGTAGCGTTGATAGGATGATTCCAGGCCGCAGACCACTCCGTTCCGGTAGGTGAGCGTGGCGGTGACGTAATCAAATGGCTGGACTTCTTTGGGCAGCGTTTTTTCCAGCATGACCGCGCGCGCTGAGGTCGATTCCGCCTCGCCGAAATACCAGTTCAGCAGGTCTACGAAATGGATGGCCATGTCCAGCGTGGTGCCGCCGGATTTTTCATAATTGGCGAAATAATCGTCCCAGTCCCGTGAATAGCCGGCGTTGCAGTAGTGGACTTTGGCGAAATACACTTTGCCGAGTCGACCGGAGTCGATGATCTCCTTGAGTCGGATGCAGGCAGGGACGTGCTTGCGGTGATGTCCAATCATCACGGTGGCATTGGCTTGCGCTACGGCTGCGCGTAGGGTCTCGGCTTCATCCAAGGAGCGGATAGCGGGTTTTTCGCAGAAAATGGCTTTGACGCCGGCGTTGAGCGTGGCCAGGATGGTTTCGCAGTGCTGATGGGCGTAATTGCAGATGACCACCCCGTCCAGATTCTGGTCAGCAAGCAATTCTTCTCTGGATGAGCAGCATTTGGCAAAAGCGTATTTTTGGGCGAATTGGGCGCAGCGGTCAGCAAGGGGATCGTAGACGCCGACTAGTTCGACCTGGTCAAGCTGCTTGAGCTGGGCGGCCATGGTGTTGGCCATCCGTCCGGCCGCGATAAAGGAAATACGGAATTTTTTCATGGCTTTTTCGTCTCCGGGGTTGGTTGATGCAGGGCGGATGTGTCACAGCCGGCCAGGGGATTTTCGGAATAGATTTTTTCCAGCGCTTGTGGCTGCGGCGTTATGCGGTCCATGACTATTTCGGCTGGCGCTGCCCAGCGGATTGCATTGCTGATCACTTGGATGATGACCGGGTCATGATAAACCGGGAAGGTTTCATGGCCTGGCGAGAAATAGAAGATTCGGCCGCGGTCGCGTTCAAAGGCGACGCCGCTGCGGCAGACATTGCCGCCTTCGTGCCAGGACATGAAGACGATTCTGCCGTCCGCCGGAATATCAAACGGCTCGCCGTACATTTCATGATGGGGGATGACAAACGTCTCCGGGATGCCGCGGGCAATTGGATGCGACGGCGAAACGACCCAGAGGCGTTCCTTTTCGCCGACTTCTCGCCAGCGCAATCGGCAGGTCGTGCCCATCATGCGGCGGAAAATCTTGGAATAATGCCCGGAATGGAGCACGATCAGGCCCATGCCTGCGAGCACCCGGCGCTGCACCCTGTCCACCAGCTCGTCTTTCACTTCGGCGTGCGCGCAATGACCCCACCAGAGCAGGACATCGGTCGTCTGCAAGATTTCTTCTGGCAGGCCCTGCTCTGGTTCATCCAGCGACACTGGCCGCAGAGTCAAATCCGGCGCTGCCAAGTAATTTGCCAGGGTGCGGTGCATGCCTTGCGGATAATGCCGCCGGATCAAGTCTCCTGCCGGCCCCGGCTCCTGTTCGTGCCTGAATTCGTTCCAGATCGTCACATTGATGTTGCGCATGGATAATCGCTGCCTTTCCTGTTTCGCCCGGTTGCGTTCGCTGCCACGCTGATGATCGCACATTGGTCGGCTAAATCTATTTTTGCCTCCAAAGATTCAGGACGTTGAGTGATGTCCTTTTGGCTCCTGTCTAGACCCCATCCGAAAAGGATTTTTTTACCACGAACCACACGAAAAGACACGAAAATTTTTTATAGGATTGTTGCTTAGACGGATGGGATGTGGTTCAAAAAGTAGCGCAACCGTCCCGGTTGTGATTAATGCTTACCCTCCCACGTTCGAATGCTCCCGTACGCAAGAGGCAGGATGCAGACCGGTCGGAGAAAGGAGAAAAAAGACGGAAATAGGCGATAGAAATTCTGAATGTTACAATCTGCACACCACCCAACTCTAAAAAAGTTCGTGCCTTTTCGTGCCTTTTCGTGGTTAAAAACAATTTTGGACACCCTCTATCTATTCAGCGTGGTCATTTTGCCTCGTCGTTGCCGAAGCCGTAGTTTTCGATCACATAATCCAGGTCTTTGTCTCCTCGGCCGGACAGGTTCACCAGGATGGCGCCTTGGTCCATTTCCTTGGCCAGTTTCATCGCGTACGCGACCGCGTGGGCGCTTTCCAAGGCCGGTATGATGCCTTCAAGCCGGGAAAGTTTGAAGAATGCGTCAATCGCCTCGGAATCAAGGGCGGTGACGTATTTCACTCGGCCCATGTCTCTCAGCTGGCAGTGCTCTGGGCCGACGCCTGGGTAGTCCAGGCCGCTGGCGCAGGAATAGACTGGCAGCGGCTCGCCGGCCTCGTCTTGCAGCAGATAGCATTTGAAGCCGTGGATGAGGCCGGGCGTCCCGTACGTCATGCAAGCAGCGTGGTCGCCGGGGTTCGGGCCTTTGCCCAGGGGTTCGACGCCGTAGAGCTCAGTCGGGTCATTGACAAAGCCGCGGAAGATTCCCATGGCGTTGCTGCCGCCGCCAACACAGGCAGTGACGGCTTCCGGTAAATTGCCGGTCATTTCCAGGAATTGCTCCCGAGCCTCAATGCCGACTACTTCCTGGAAGTCGCGCACCAGCAAGGGGAAAGGATGCGGTCCGACCACTGAGCCGATGCAGTACAAGGTGTTGACCGGGTCTTTCAGGTATTCTTCAAAGGCGGAATCAACGGCTTCTTTCAAGGTGCGCAGACCAAAAGTGACCGGAACGACCTTCGCGCCCAGCAGTTTCATGCGCGCGACATTTGGGGCCTGCTTGGCAATGTCCACCTCGCCCATGTGAATTTCGCATTCAAGACCAAAATAAGCCGCCGCAGTCGCGAGGGCGACGCCGTGCTGACCAGCGCCCGTCTCCGCAATGATCCGCTTCTTGCCGATGTACTTGGCAAGCAAAGCCTCACCCATGCAATGGTTGAGCTTGTGCGCACCGCTGTGATTCAAATCCTCGCGCTTTAAATAAATCCGCGCCCCGTCAATAGAGTCGGACAAGCGACGGCAGTAGCTGATAGGCGTTGGACGACCCTGGAAATGCTTCCGGATGTAACGCAGCTCAGCAATGAAATCAGCGCTGCGGCTGATCCGGTGATAAGCATGAGCGACTTCCTGCAAAGGGCCAACCAGGCTCTCAGGAACGTGAACGCCGCCGTAAGCACCAAAATAACCCTCCGAATCAGGAGATAAACGATAGTTGACTTGACCAGACATGAGATGCCTTCCTTCCTAAATAATAATGATGAGAGGAAAAAAAATAGAATGACGGGATGATAAAACTCACGTTTAGTGTTTCGATACAATAGCACAAGATTGGCGAAAGGCAAGCGGAGTTGGTGATTAATGTTGATATTTGATGCGCAAAATGCTGCGGTGCAGCACCGGTTAGCCAGGGCGCGCGCAGTTCAAGCTTCAGCTTGCCGCATGTAGTCCAGGATTATGTCTCGCCCCGTTGGGTCTCCTGTTGCTCCGCGACTTATGGCAATTTTGCTTTCTGTCACAAGATTTCGCACATTAGGAATATCATTTCCGGCGCATTTTGGTGGATATTTTCCGGCGCAGTTTTTTTGCCCTTGCTACGTTGGCGGCAAAGGGCGCCAGCAGTCGGCAGAGCCATTGATAACGCCGTTGCAGGGTATACGGCAGTTTGGCTTGAGGCAGCCAGCCGGCTTCAGTACCGTACTCTACCGTCGCGAGAGTCTGTTCATAAAAGCGCAGCGCATATTTCGTCCACATCTGCCAGGGCTTGGGATTGTAGGCGAAATGGATATAATGTCCGCTGCCGTCCTTTCGGTCTGCGAGGTACTTCTCGGTCACTGGCGGCGCATCTTCGGCAAAGCATAGCAATGAATTGAGCACTGAATCATCAGTTTGAAAATAGGCGATGCTGTTGCGATGAACCACTGCCACGTCCGCAGGCAGGACTTTGAGAATCTGCTGCCGCCATTTTTCAATAAAGGGCCGCTGACTGTGGTGGGCGCTGATAATCCCGGTGCTGCAGCTGAATTGCCGGACTGGCTCCTGGCGTTCGCCCACATCACGCTGCCAAATCGAGAGGATGCCCGGAGGGATGGTCTCCGGCGGATCGCCGGGCATACGTTCCCGATGGTAGAGTTCCTGGATTTCGGATGGGGTGCGCGGACGCAAGTACAAGCTGCCTTCCTCGCCGATGATCCGGTCACTGCAATTGCCGACGAAGATACCATCGCAGTCGACCCAGGTCGCAAATTCAGTTTCGGCCGCCAGCATAATCACCGGCTTGCTGCACGTCACGCAGCGTTTATCCTCGGGCGGCAGGGGAACGGTGCTCACCCCAGGAATGCGCCGAATATCATCCAGCCATTCCTGCGACCAGGCATAGGTTCCGACCAGCAGCGGCTCTGTCATGCCATGCTGACGCAGGGAAACCGCCAGAAGCCATACGCCCCAAGCGTAATTCTGATCACAGGCAGTGACCACGGTGTTCTTTGCCATATTCGCACTTCCAATTTTTTATGGCACTTCATCTGAGTGGAGACGCTGACCGAAAACAAAGCGCTCCAACACAGAAAAAACGCTAGTGACGTCAATAACTCAAGCAATATCAACGACTAGGCGAATAATATAACCTAACAATCGGATAATATTGGCTAATGTGAGAAATCTTGTGATGAATACTGCGAGCGATCAGGCACCGCATGTAGTTCAACTTCAGCATGCCGCATGTAGAGCCTATCCAAAAAGAATTTTCTTCAAAACGGCGCTTATGTGTCACCCCTGGCGGGGCTCAAAATTATTATACGCCTCACCCAGGGCTTCGCTACGCTCACCCTGGGCTTTTATGTTGCTTGCCCTTTGGGCCGCCAGCACGACGCACATCAGCCGCCG
>JAAZKI010000046.1 GCA_012799905.1 Lentisphaerota bacterium
ATGCAACAATCCGGCAATTCGGCCCGGTGGCCATCGCTGTCGCCGATGCTTTGGCAGGACAAGCGTTCATTGACGCCAACTCAAGCCTCCCCATCGTCCCATCGGCAAAAGACCCGGAGCAATTCCAGGCTGCTTTTGCGCCTTCCGGGTCGATTATCGAACTTGAGCTTGACATTACCGGTAAGCATCCGGAGTTGCATTCCGGTGAATCGCCGTTTCTGCATCACCTCAAGCTAGGCGGAATCATTATGATTCCCATCCTGCTTCTCGGAGTTATTTCGACGATTATCGCCATTGCGAAACTCATCCAAAACACGATTCATTCCCAGGCCAAGGCATCGCAAAAACTGATAATTTTCGCCGGGGAGAATCAAGAGCTTCCTCACGATCAATTGGAAGCGAAACTCACAGCCATTGCGCAAGGGGAGCTTGACCGGCGACAAAAGTGGCTTTCCTGGCTGGCGATTACCACATCAGCAGCGCCATTGCTCGGACTTTTGGGCACTGTGACGGGAATGATCCATACCTTCCAAGTAATTACCCAGCATGGCGTTGGAGATGCCAAAATCCTTGCCGGCGGCATCTCGGAGGCGTTGATTACCACGGAAGCGGGCCTATGCGTCGCCATTCCCGCACTGATGCTCCATGCGCTTCTAGTGCGTTCCGCGAAGCATATGGAAGCCTCCCTGGAAAGCACCATTGATTCGCTAGTCAACACAGCACAAAACAATGAATGAGGCGTTGCAATCCATTCTCGACTACGGTCGTGCCGGTGGAATCCTAATGATTCCCATTGCGGCTTCTGCCGTAGCGATTTGGGTGCTGTACGCAAACGAACTGTTCAACGCCAAGTTCTGCTCCGCATCCCAGACCAGGAAATCATTGGAAAACCGCATTTCCATTCTGGCAGTCCTGGTTGCCGTCGCACCGCTGCTTGGCTTGTTGGGAACTGTCGTGGGAATGGTTGATACATTCAATGCTATCGCCGCCTATTCAAACGCCAATTCATCGGCTTTGGCGCAAGGCATCAGCAAAGCGCTCATCACCACCCAGGCTGGACTCGCTGCCGCAATCCCGGGCACGCTCGCACACGCCCACCTAAGTGCAATCGCACAGAAAAAATGAAGAAACCCCTGAGGACATTGCAATCGCAAAGCGCGGAAATCAACATGTCGCCAATGATCGACATGGTCTTCCTGCTCCTCATTTTCTTTATGGTCACTGCTGTCTTCACCAAAGACACGGGAGTCAACATCAACCGACCGACCGCTCAATCGGCAAAACCCCTTAACCCAAACGCTATCTTCTTCACCATTGATGCAAGCGGCGATATCAAGCACGCAGGGCAGCCATACACGATTGCACAAATCCCTAATCTGATCGCTGAAATCAATCCCGCCAAGCAAGCGCCAGTCACTATTATCGCGGACAGAGCCGTGCCTACGGGCTTGACCATCCAGCTCATTGACGCATGCCAACTGGCTGGATTGAAAAACATCGCCATTGCCGCAAACCAAAAATGAGGTCGCTAAAAGTTCAAATCCTACTGAAAATCCCCTTGGCTTGCCTCGCTGCATTCCTGGCGCTCGCCTCGATTTTCATCCTGCCTTTATTCCATGCGACTCGTTCCAAGCCCACTCCGATCATCGCCCACAAAATCCAACTGGTCCGAATTGGCACGACCGATGCCCAGTCGGCCAAGCCGGCTGCACACCAGGGGGCGACACGGCTGCATGCGTCGTCTTCCCCAAGGCAACCGCAGCTCAAGCCCCTTGTCAAGCCAGCTAAAATCCCATCGCCTGCGCCAACCAAGGCATTTATCAGGCCTCCACCAATCCAACTCCCAGTCCAGCAATCCGTTGCGCCCTCTCCAGTCCAGCAATCCGTCGCGCCCTCTCCAGTTCTCATCCCCGAGTCCTTGGCGTCCACCGAGCCTATCGTTTCCGAATCATCGGATTTCGGCCCGGAGCCGGCGCCGCAACTCCCGCAGTCCTCAGACTCGCAAGCTGCTTCGGCATCACCAGAGCCTGGCACTCCACTGGCGACCTCGCTCAAATACCCCCCCACGCCAATTCGACAGCGCAAGCCGATATACCCGCAACGCTACAAAAACCAGGGAATCAGCGGATTCGTCGTCGCGCAATTCACGGTTAAGGCAAGCGGGAGCGTCGATGCCATAACCATCACTGAGAGTTCTCCGCAAGGTTTTTTCGACGATTCAGCGAAGCGAGCCATTGCGACTTGGAAATTCAATCCTGGGCGCAATCTTGTCGGCGCCCCGATTGATTGCATCGTTCAAATCAGGCTTGACTTCAATGTCGTTTCCCGATGATCCTGGCCGCTTGCCGGTCACCGCCTGGCCAGCAGGGGAAGCGCCGTCAAGGTCACGGCGAAAATCACCAGCAGGGCGGCGCTGCCCTTAGCCCAGGCCGAGCGTTTGGCAGCCGCTTGCAGGAGATCGCGGATGCGCCAGGGTGCGCCCACCGCTAATAGTCCTAGCACACCCAGCGCCAGACAGACCGCCGAATACCACGGACGCCAGGGGATGTCGTGCACAAATGCGCCGTAAATCAGGACGTTAGCGCACAAAATAAAAAAGCCTCCTGCCGCGCGGGCGAACAGGAAGTCAAGAAAAAACCAAGACAGCACAGCGACAATTGGCACTGCCATCCAGACATAGCCGTGGAAGCGGTCCAAGTTGCCTTCTAACATGACGCAGGCATGATGCGCCGACCAAACCAAGCAAATCAGCCCCAAGACCAAGCCGGCCGGCCGCGAACGCAGGCATGCCAAGCTGCTGGGAAGATGACGCGCCAGGCGAGAGCTCACCCACCACGCCAAGCCGATGCATAACACGCCAAGCAAAATTGACAACAGCGGGAAATAAACACTCTCGTGCCGCCCGAAGTGCCCGGCCAGTTCAGCAAAAAATGATGCTATCATGAAAATTCTTTAATCGATTGGAGTACAATCCGTTGCACTGCTTGACCGGGCGTCATTTATCGCCGATAATCCAGTCCGCCTCAAACCAGGTGATGCTCTGTGCGGCCCGCAAATCAGAGCCGTCCAGGACTCGCACTACACTCTCCAGCTCCTTGAAAGCCCAGAGTAGGCGCATGTACGTATCCTCGTCCGGATCAACAGCCACCCGCGCTCCCCGGCGGCGTTCTGCCTGGGTGACCTCCAGGATGCGGGCCTTTTCATGGAACAGCAACAGAAAAACCAACAGCTGGGGTGGCAGTTTCCGCATCTCAGCCAAGAAGGCATGCAGACGGTAGACCGAGAAATTCTCTCTTCCTTCGAGAGTCTGCATTGTGTCCAGAGCTTGCTCACACTCCTCTTGGAATGCGAGCACTCCGACCAAGTTCAGTTCAAAGACCTGCTCTTCAGCATTGTATTCGCAAGCCCAATCCGGGTAGACGCCGTCAGTGGAAAATCGGAACGCTACGGAGGCGTTTTCCAAGGCGGCGTGATTGCGAACAAAATGATTCGTCAAGGTCTCGGTGAACTCGGAGGCCCGGCGCTGTCTGCGATCCAGGGCAGCCGCTGCCGTCGGCGTCGGCTTTCGCCGATATGCCTTCGCTAGCTTTTCCAATTGCCGCCAAGACATGAGAACTTCCTTTTGCGCCGCTTGCCTTGTGGCAAAAGCGGCCATAACTTGCATAACAGATTGTTATCTAATATAAAGCCCATTGGCGACTTTTGCAATCTCACATTGAAAAACTCCAGCTGTGACAATCCCTCGACCTGACGCAACACACGCCATCCGTGCAGTCTGCACAGACGCACCGGAAATGAATTTTTATCAAGCTCCGGTATTTGCATTATTTCCCTTGTGGCAGTATGATTTCAGTTGACAAGTGACACCTTCGTAACACCCTTCACGCCAACATCACTACAGGATTTCACCATGCCAACCATCTTAACCAAACTGTCGTGTCTCCGCCTAAGCCTCTGTGTCGCCATATTGGCCACTGTCTTCGCTGCGGCTCAGAACAGCGCCGCTAAAATCGACACCGACCGGGACGGCCTCCCCGACGAACTGGAAAGATACTGGGGAACCGACCCAGCCGTGCCAGACTTGCCCGCAGTCATCTACACGTTTCCGGAGCGCGACGCTGCCAGCCGAGCCAAGCCAGGCTATGATCCCGCCCTTGACCCGCAGGAACTGGCGGTCACGCATATCGCCGAGGATCGCTATCTCTGGAGAGTTGCCTTTGCCGCTGACGTCAAGTCGGACGAGTGCGTTCTCCATCTCTACCTTGATTCTGACGGCAACCAGGCCACCGGACGCCAGAGCGGCGGTCCGGTTAATGGCACCGACCACATGATCTCCTTCAACTACAACGCCACCCGCATGCAACTCTATCCGCCAGACGGCGGCCGCCCCACCCCGGTAAAACCGCCCTACCATTACGTCGACGGCAAATACCTCTACCTGTTGACCGACTTGGCAGCACCGGCCCAGCCCGGCCTGGAAACGGCAACCATGCACATCCTCTGTCATGGCGCCAACACTGCGGACGGCAAACCCTCGCCGATGAGCACCAACAGCGGCGGCAAGCGCTTTGCAGTCGGCCCGATCGCCCAACGCCCCGGCGCTAAAATCATCCGCCTGACTGACCGCGAGGACTTGGAGGGCTTTGACCGCTCCTACGGCATTGACATGATTCGCGATCAGCTCTTTGGCAACCACGGCGTCGTGTTTGCCGGTTATGACCAGCTCAGCCTGGACGGCTTTGAAATCGACCTGTTCACCCAGGCGCATTTTGGCCACCTGAAGTCCCTCCGTCCCCTCGCCCGAGCAGCAACTGCCGCCCCTAAGGGCCGATTCCATCCCGGCTTCCTGATTTTCGACCGCAATGACGGCAGCCGCTTCGCCATGACCATTCAAGGCGACGTCAAAGGCTTCGCGCCCATCAACGTCAACAACAACCGCTACTGGGTCTACTGGCTGCGGGACGCCATCGACTTCCAGGGCGGCGAGAACGTGGAGGTGATCGCCTGCGGCGCTGGCCGCCACCCGGTCGCCGGAATCGTCTTCTTCCCCCAGCCGCCGCCGCGCCGTGACCTGCCCTATAACATCCACCACCTCACCAGCTTCTGCCCGCCGGAGACAACCGGCGAGACCACCGTGTCCTGGATCACGGAAATGCCCAGCCCGACCCGCCTCGAATACGGCTTGGGTCAGGAAATGACCAGCACAGTCGAAGATGCCAGCCTCAACACCGTCCAC
>JAAZKI010000244.1 GCA_012799905.1 Lentisphaerota bacterium
CGGATGGGATTGCAAGCGGAATTTCGGCCTGGTTTGTTGTTTCCTCCAATTGCCTGGCGTCCTTGGCGGTTGGTTCCTCGTTATTGAACCGCCAAGGCGCCAAGGACGCCAAGGTCGGCTTTATGGATGTTGAATCGTCTGTGTGGTTACAAAGCGTTAAGTTAAGAGTATTGCCCTCGCCCCTAACGAATTATGAATTATGAATTATGAATTATGAAATGCGCCTCAGCATTCAACATTCAGCATTCAACATTCAACATTCAGCATTCAGCCCCTCGCCGCTCGCCCCTCGCCCCCAAAAAAAACCTCGCCTCACGGCACTGTGAACGGCAGTTCCACTTGCTGGCCGGAGGCCAGTTCCGTGACCCGGACTTTCCAGTTTCCGGGCTGGTCATTGAGGGCCATCTCCACTGGGAAGAGGAATTTCCCGTCAACAGCGCAGGCGTGCCCGCTGCCGTCCATGACATTGCCAGCCGGGTCAAGGACGTCGATGCGGATAGGATACAAGGCCGTGGAAGCGTTCTTTTGGGCGCTGCTCATGGTGATTTGGACTTTTTTGTCCGCAGCCCAAGTTGCCTCCAGTTTTGGCAGGGGCTGATCAAGCAGCAGAATCATCCGGCCGTCGTTGGTGGTAAACTCCACGTCCAGGGTCGTGACGCCCTTTTTGCAGGTAAAGGGCACTGGCTGGTGCGCGATTAGGTCGTAAGCCGCCTTGGTGTTGCCGCGCTGCACAGTCACGGCGCCGCTGTTCGGCAGGCCCTTTTCCATGGTCAGCTTCCAGGGCCCCAGGTAGTCGCCGAAGGTGCGTTTGTCATTGATGACAAAAAGATAATCGGCTTGGCCGTACGTCCTCACCCTGGTCACCAGGTCGGGGTTGCTGGCGTCAGTATAGGCTGTGTAGTACGGGGCAAGCTGTCGCCGCAAATCAAGCCCCTTGGCCTGCAATTCTGCCTTGCCCCGGTCAACCTCGGGTGGGCGCTTATACGCTTTGACCAGGAGGTTTGGAACAATTCCAGGAACCAGGAACTCATCCGCGACGATGATGCCGCCCTGAGCCTGGAACGCTCGAATAGCGTCAAAGACCGGCGTTGTCAGCACGTCGCAATGGAAAAGACAGAGGACTTTCAAATCCCCAAATCCGTCACGCAGGATTTTTTCTTCATAGATCACGGTTGGCGAGAGATTAGCCCATTGCAGCATCAGGTGCGCGTCTGCGAGCCAGTTTTGATGTCCGCCCCAGGTGCCGCGGCCGGCGAGGATGCAGGACGCGAAGCTGTGCAGGATAGCGACTTGCGGGGGGCGTTCCGGGATGCGCTTTAGCGTCGGCCCCATGGGCTTCACCACTTCTTCCAGCACTTTTTTCAGCATGACTGCGGTTTCCAGGTTCGTGGTGAAATAGCCGCCGATATTGGGTTTGCCCCAGAGCGAGCCAGAGCCATGGAACATGATGCCTTGGACGCGCCGGGAGATTTTGGACCAGATGGAAGCTCGCAAGGAATCCGGCGGGATGGAGATGAATTTGGCGTCTGGCTGTTCCAGTGCCCAGGCCGGGGTGGGGTCTGGATTCTGGCTTTGCGGGGCTGTCTGACTGCGGTAGCAGATGATTTGGGTCATGGACATGATGTCCTGGCCGGGGCAGCCGTCTGCCATGGCGCGCAATTCGTCGGTGAAGCAGCCGACCCGTATCGGGTCAGGATATGCGTAGGTCCAGTGGCTGATATAGTCAACGTTGCCGCCGCTGCCCCAGAGCGGCGGCACCCGCACGGCCGGATCAAAGAAGGTCCAGAACGGCCGCTTAATGTGTTTGTGATAGGCGTTGCTCACCAGGCTTTGGACTTGATTCCAGCCGTCGCCCTGTTTCCAGAACCAGCGATAGTACACCAGCAGCGGGTGGTCTGGGCTGATGACCCGGCCAAGCGGAAAGTCCTTGACCCGGGAGTAGTGCGGGCCGGTCTTGAGCACGACTTCCTCCGGAATAGGATAGCCGGCAAACGCCTGGAAGGCGGCCGGCTCGACGTTCCCGAAGGAGGGTGCGGTCGCGTCACGCACTTCAGAATTGATCAGCACGGCGTCGCAGCCAGGATGGGGATTGATGATTTGAGCCGTCTTCTCGGCAATGTCGCCTAAGATCGCCTGGTATTCCGGGTTGGAGGCTTCAGGGTTGCGGGGGACGATTGAGCCGTCCCGCCGCAGTCGGGGAAATTGTTCAAGCAGGGCTTTGTCATGGGCAATGGTGTAGTATGAGACCCGGCGCAGGCCAGTGGCGATATACTCGTCCAGCGAGCGCTGTATTGAGAGAGCTGTTTTCTCTAAGTCGGTACTGCGTCGGACTGCGGCCGAAGCGCTGCGCAGGTCATGGGTGAAGCCGTGGTCGAGAACGAGTTCAGGCGGGCTGCCGCCGGCCCACAGTACGATCGGCATTGAGTCTGGCGGCAGCTGCGGCCCGATAGTGAAGTATTGCCTGCTGGTGAGGGTGGATTCGCCGTGGGCGCCAGTGCTGGTCGCGGTGACCGTGAAAGAATATCTGCCAGGGCGCAGACGCGTTTCCAGCGGCAGTGCAACGATGCGCGTGTTCTTGGCAGCCAGGGCGCCGACCTCCAGCCGGCGGGGCGGCACCAGCTTTGTTAACGGCTCGTTGAACTCGACGAGCATCGAAACCGTTGCCAGGTCGAAGTCGCTTTGATTGGCCACGTACAGGTCTAGCTTGGCCGACGTTTCGCCGCGCACGAACGCCTTTCTGCCTGGTGTGGTCAGAGCGAGCGGTTCCAACGGATACGTTATTAGTTTCACCCGTGCGATGCCGCCGTTGAAGCGCATGTGAGTTGAGCCGCACCGATCGCCGATGGCGACTCTCTGGATGGCTGGCGCCACTGGGCCGCCCCCAGCGATGGAGAAGGCCTTGTTAAGGACGCCGTCAAGGCTGATCATCAACTGGTTGGTGCCATTGTAGTCCACCACGATAGTATGCTGCTTACCCAGAGCCAGAGAAACCTTCTCTCCGGTGCAGACCTTGGTGGACGTTCCCAGCCCCAGCCAGACGTGGGGCGTGAAGACATCGCCATCGTTATATGCCAAGGAGACGGCAAAGCCGTTGTGGTTGCCTTTAGCGTTCGGGTAATTTCCGGTCAATAGGTATTTATTGTCCCAAAGCATCTGCTGCGGCTGTTCAGTGCGCGGTTCGGTGCGGGACTGGAAGGTGATTTCGAGGCGGAAGCCCTCGGCCGGCGTCAACGCGGGATAGACCCTGTCCAGAAGCAGGCCTTCTCCTTTGTCCCCGGAGCCTGGCGCTATCAGGAGCAGTCCGTCAACGATTTTGGTGTTGCCACGCAGCTTGCCGGTGAATTTGCCGTTCACCGAGGCGGTGGCGTTGCGGCTGAAGTCCCATTCGGCCACTACGGTTTCCTTGAGTGCAGCAGTCGCCAATGCGGCAAGCAGCAACGGCAGAACCAGCGCAATACGGCGCAATGCATGGTAAAATGGACGCATGGTTATTTTCCTTAGGGATATGGTTGACGACGCAAAATGCAAAGATTTTAATCAGCGACTGGCCTCATTCCATTATTTTAGGACATGCAGGGTGATCGGTTTCCAGATTCCACCTTGCATGACGCTGTCGTAGACTCGAACCACGAGGAGATTTTTTTCGCCCCACTTGATTTCCGGTGTGATATCCATGATAAAGGGGATATTCCAGCCCTGTGGGCCGAGATCATGCTGGCTGACATAGACTCCATTCAGCCACACCCAGGCGACTTCGTCAACCGCGCCGAAATGCAATTCTGCGGCATTGGCCTGGCCTTTGGCGGGCGCAATGAAGGTGATTCGGTACCAGGCGACGCCGTCATACCCGTCCAGGCCCTGTTGTTCCCAGCCGCCGACCTTGATTGGCTTCCAGGCGCTGTCGTCAAAGTCAACCGCGAAAAACTTTTTTTTGTGGCCATTTTCGGTTGGGTCAGCGAGGATTTTCCAGGTATCGTCAGGCAGGATCATAGTCTGGATGGTTTCGATTTCGTGGTCCCAGGTGGGGTCGTCTCTCAGGCGCTTGTTCTGGCGATAGTAATGGAAGGTTGCAATCATTCCCTTGGCGGCTTTCTGTACTGCCGGGTCAGTAGAATGTGCGATGATGTCCTTAGCCAGTCGGGTGCGCAGCTGCGGCTCGCCAATGGTTTTGACAAAATCTATCATGAGGCCTTGCACCATCGGGTCCTGATCCCGTGTGAGATGCTCAATGTCGGCCAGGCCGTCCAGCCCGCGCTCAGTAATGGTTTCGTACAATGCGTTCTTCCGGATCACCGGGTCCGGGGAATGTAATCCTTCCCGAATGGCTTGCGCCCGCGTTGACGGCGAGGCTAATCGCTGAATGTAGAGGTTGCGGCCGGGAATTGGATCATCCGTAGAAGTCACTGCGGAACCACCCGCGGACAGGCACCCGGAAAGAATGATGACCGGCAAGGCAAAAAGCAAAATCCGACTGCGTAATGCGTTCATGGAAATCCTTTCCTGCTTCGGGAATAGACGCCAGTTTTCGAAAAAATGCGACATTGTCATATAGTCATAAATATAGCCGCCTTGCGGCACTTGCGAACGCATCGGCAGGGAAAGCGCGGCTGACACCCGTGCTTTATGGCGACCGTCGCACCCCTGGCGGCCTGCCGCAAAGAGCCGGCCGAATCAGAGTATCATTGCCTGTGGTGCGGCGAAGTCCGGGTGGTCGATGCATTCGATGATCGGTTCGCGGAGGCCAGCCAGTTCGAGGATGATAATGTCGTTGTCGCCCTGACGAAGCAGCGGCGCTGGCAGATACAGTGCGAATTGCGGGCCGATATGCCAGTAGCGGCCGAGGTTGAAGCCATTGATCCAGACGACGCCCTTGCTGCCGTATGGCACGCGCAGATAGGTGTCGGCAGGGTTGTCGACGTTGAGGCGTCCACGGTAGAAGGTCGGGGCATTGCAGGTTGGCGCGCTTGGTTGGAAGCGCAGACCGCTAAGGTCGTCCAAGGGCAGGGGATAGACTTCCCAATGGTAAAGACGGCGGCTGTGGACGTGTGCGCCGGTCATGCCCTTGCGCCAGTCGTTTTGCAAACCCATGCCGGCATTCACCCGACCGAGGTTTTCCACCAGGATATCAAGCTGTCCGGGGTGGATATTGACGGTCTGATTATTGTCGTTGCGGAAGACATCCCCGCAGAATTGGCCATTGCTGTAGACCTGCGCGCGGTCGCAGAGTCTTTCAATGCTCAGGGGATAGACGCCGCGCGGCAGGTCCAGCTGCGTCCGATAGAGGATGAAGCCGTGGTTTTGGCCGTAGTGCTCCATGCTTTCGGGGGTCACCGATTTATGGCAGCGGGAGAGGGCAGGGAGGGCGTCCCACAGGGAGGCATGCTCGTCAAGCTGCACGCGGCCAAAGTCACGCGCGGGGTGGACAATCGGCTCACCGGTCTCGGCATCCGGGCAGTATTTTTTGATCAGGTCGCGAATCATGGTGTACTTGGGGGTGGGATTGCCTGCCTCGTCCATGGGCGCATCGACCTCATAACTGTTCAGGAAGGGCTGGTACCCCTTCTCGCTGCGCAATCGAGCACCCGGCATGAAGCCGAAGGAGGTGCCGCCGTGGAACATGTAGAAATTGAAGGAGGCGCGGCGTTTGAGCAGGGATTCGACGTCGGCAGCGACGTCTTCAACAGCGTGTTTGTAGTACGATTCGCCCCAGCAGGCCGAGACGCCGGACCAAAGCTCCATGACGAAATCCGGGCTGTTGGGCCGCAAACGCTGCACTAAGTCCAAGCCGTGACAGGGGTGATTGCGGCAGTTGACAGTGAGGAGGGTCGAGGGCAGGGCGCCGCAACGATAGATAGCCTCGGAAGGACTGTCAGAGATGAAGAGCGGCACCGTGACGCCCTGCTGCCGGAAAAGATCATAGAGATGCTGCAAGTATTCAATGTCATTGCCGACGCTGCCGTACTCATTCTCGATCTGCATCATGATGACCGGGCCGCCCGCCGGCCATTGCAAGGGCGTCAGGATGTCCAGGGCGTTTTTCAAGAAGCGGTCGGCGGCAGTCAGGAAGTCCTTGTTCATGCAGCGGATGCGCATGTCAGGCTTGGAAAGCAGCCATGCCGGAAGACCGCCAAAATCCCATTCAGAACAGATATAAGGGCCGGGCCGGACGATAGCCATGAGACCCAGTGCTTGCGCTTCACGGAGGAATGCAGCTACGTCCCAGCGACCGCTGAAGTCGTAGTGGCCTTCCTGAGCCTCATGGACGTTCCAGGCCATATAGGTCTCGACGGTGTTGAGGCCGCAGCGCTTGAGATTGAGCAGGCGATCATGCCATTGTTCCGGCAGGATTCGAAAATAGTGCATGGCGCCGGAACGAATCTGGGTCGGCTGACCATTGATGACGATCTCTTTACCACGGATGACGATGGACTGTTCTGACATTGCTGTTCTCCTGCCGCTGCTTACGATTATGGCCTAGGTTCCTAATAAATGAAAAAATGACGTTTCCCGTGTTGTGTTACAGTGGGTTAAAATAACCTACAGTGAGGAACGTTGTATGTTGCAATGTAATATATCTGCTGCCGAGGCGCAAATAGCCCGTCTTGAAATCAAGACCCGGCTTCTCATTTGTAATCGGTCATTGATTGATATTCGGGGTTCCGGTAAGCTGCGGAGCTAGGCACCCCGGGTAAGGCACCTTAGTGGACAGTGGACAATGGACGTTAGTGGACTTTTGTGGACATTAATAGACGATGGACTGTGGACTGAAGTGGACATTTAGTGGTAAGTGGACGTGGACTGAAGTGGACTTTAATGGACAGTGGGGCGAAGACACGTGTTTTTCGTGAGCTTTCGCATGCAGGCA
The DNA here is from genome assembly GCA_012799905.1 of Lentisphaerota bacterium. Taxonomy (GTDB): domain Bacteria; phylum Verrucomicrobiota; class Lentisphaeria; order Oligosphaerales; family Oligosphaeraceae; genus JAAZKI01. The sequence continues at coordinate 6,866 of JAAZKI010000244.1, forward strand.
GCAAAAGGTGATTATCAGCGGCAGACCGATTACCTCATTTCTGCTTATTGGGCGTTTTGTGTGGGTGCATTCTGCGGTAGGGGCAATACATTATGACTCTGACAGCGAGTACGGCGCACTGGCATGGTTTTCCCATTGGTCAATGAGCTGCGCTGTCATCCCTGTAACTATCTTATGGCATGATATTTAGAGCGCATGAGTCCGCAAGCACCGCAACGCATTTTTTCCAACCTTGATCTGTCGCGACTGATCATACCACTGATCATTGAGCAATTTCTCAGTTGCTTTGTGGGCATGGTCAGCACCATGATGGTCGCGTCGCTGGGCGAGGCGGCAGTGTCGGGCGTATCGTTGGTCGATCATTTCAACGTATTGGTCATCAATATCTTTGCCGGGTTGTCGACCGGCGGTGCGGTGGTGGCTTCGCAGTACCTTGGCGCAAAGAGGATTAAGGATGCGCAGAGGGGCACCAAGCAGCTGCTGCTGGTGACCACGGCGGTGTCGCTGTTGCTGCTGTTGATAGTGCAGGTCTTTAACCGACAACTTATCCGGCTGTTTTTCGGCAGCATTGACGCCGAGGTGATGGCCACGGCGCAGACCTATTATCGCATTACGGCGCTGGCTTTTCCGACGATTGCGCTATTCAATGCGTGCGCGGCGATATTCCGGGTGATGGGCAATTCAAAGGTGTCCATGTTCGCGTCACTGCTGTGCAACATCGTTAACGTCTGCACTTGTGTGCTGTTGATTTATGTGTTTCGGCTGGGCGTTGCCGGCGCAGCCTGGGCGGTCGTGCTGTCACGGCTGGTGGCGGCGGCGCTGCTGCTGCTTTTGCTCAGCAACCGCCGGCACGTGCTGTATTTATCCTGGCGGGGTGGCTTCCGTCCGCAGTGGGAGATGATCCGCAAGATTCTCTACATCGGCATCCCCAGCGGGGTTGAGAACAGTTTTTTTCAGCTTGGGCGTCTATTGGTGCTTAGTGTGATATCGCTGTTTGGCACCGTGCAGATAGCGGCAGCGGCAGTGGCAGGCAATTTAGGTTATATGAGCTGCATCGCAGGCGGTGGATTTAGTTTGGCGATGGTCACGGTGATCGGTCAATGCGTGGGCAATGCCAATCGCGAGCAGCTGTATTTTTACGTGCGCAAGATGATGCGCCTGGCCTATACGGTACATGTGCTGTGGGGGCTGCTGGTGATGTCGTCACTGCCTTGGGTGTTCAAGCTCTACGCCTTGTCGCCGGAGACCATGCGCCTGGCGCTCATCCTGGTGCTCATCCACAACGGCTTCGGGCTGTTCATGTGGCCGGCGTCGTTTGTCTTTCCCAATGCGCTGCGGGCGGCGAATGACGTCACCTATACGATGACGGTCTCGGTGTTGTCCATGCTGATCCTGCGAGTGGGCTTCAGCTACGTGCTGGGATACTACTTGGGCTGGGGCGCCATCGGCGTATGGATCGCTATGCTCCTGGACTGGGCCTGTCGCATCACTTGCTTCTATCTGCGCTACCGCAGCGGCGCCTGGTTGCGTCGAGCCAACCTGCAAGAGGCATGAGCACTGCGGCAGCGACACTGGAGGAATTGAGCAGCGCGGGAGCGGCTGGCGGCGCGTTGTTCAGGGGCGCAGTTCAATGAGAGCGACGTCTTCGGGTTCAAGCGCGATGCTGAAGGTCACGCCGCCGTCAGCGCCGGCTTGCAGGGGCACTTCCCGTTGGTGGACGTGATCGTAGGCGCTGGCAGCGCCGATGCTGGCGCTGATGCGGCCTTCCTGGCTTTGTTCGCCTGGATTGAAGACCGTGATGAGATTGGCGCCGAAGCGCTCCAGCCACAGGGCGGTGTTGTCGCTGCGAGCCAGAGTGATGGGCTGCCAGCCAGCCTCGCCAGCGCGCTTGCATAGCGGCACGTACTTGCGGAAGAGCGGTCGGTCGCGATTGTAGAGATCAGGGTTGCGGAAGTAGTGCTTGCTGGATGCGTCCGCGCTGAAAAAGCCCGGATACATGCCATAGAAGAGACAGCGCCGCATGTACTTCTCGACCTTGTGCTCGTCAAAATCATCAAAATTGCTGTTTTGGAGGAAGCAGAAGGGCTTCGGACCGCACATCGCGCGTCGGAAGAGCATGAGGCTGTCAACTGGCGGGCGCCAAGTGTTTTTGGGATTCCAGTTGCTTTCAGTGCCGAGTACGTCCAATAGCGGCGCCAGCCACCAGAGACTGTTCGGTGTGCTGTTGGCCATCATGAGTTTGCCCATACCGTGCACATCGTCGGCAATGGCGTTGACGTACTCCCAGGCGATGAGGCCGCGGAAGATGACGGGTCGCAGGCCGATCTGGGAGTAGGTCAATGGCGTTCGTGCAGCTGCGAAGTGTTCGCGGCGGTAGTTCATGGCGTCGGTGACATAGCCTTCACTGGAGTCAATGTACTCGCCGTCAAGATCGCCTTTGTGCTCAGGGCCGTAGAGACGCTGGCGCACTTCGGGGTTCCAAGCGATGCGGAAATGGCTGTCGGGACTGGCGATGCCGGGCAAGGACGCCATGCTCCAGACCGCGCCTTTGCACCAGGGAGTGTCACGCCAACGCGCGGGCGGTTCGCCGTGCTGATTGTGGAATACGCTGCTGGCGAAAGACTTGGCGCGACGGTCTCCCTTGGCGGCCAGGCGTTCGACTTCGGCGAGGCCGCTGGGCAACTCGCGGGGCATGTCGTCAGGCATGCGCATCCACCAAGTCATGGGTTCAGTGTAGCGGAAAGTGAGAATGCCGTGCTGGTCGTCCCAATCACATTCGTAGTCGCCTTCCTTGAAGGCGAAGCCAAAGTCTTCCCAGCCCTGCACTCCGCTGATTTTGGCGAAGGGCATCCACAGACCATGGCGTTTGACGAGAGCGGTAAAGGCCTCGGGATAAATGCGATAGAGCGCATCAACAGCGGAACGAAAGCCCCAGGAGGGAGCAAAGTCGAAGGAGAAGAGTTTGACGGCAGCGCGATTTTTCTCCGCCGTGAGCGCGATATCCCAAGCGACAAAGAGTTCGTTGCTGCGGCTATTGTAGGCGCAGCGGGCAAAGGCGGGCGTAAAGAGGTCCAAGGCGATAGCGCGGCCGTTGTCGCCGGCGCTGACAGCGGCCAGAGGATAGCGCGAGAGGCGACCGCTGCTGCCACAAGGGAGATTGACTGTTTGCATGTATTCCTGCTGCGGCGCAGGCTTATCATCACCTGGGCGTGACATTTGCTGCCACTGCCAGGCGCCAGCCGGGAGGGGCAGGGTATAGACTAGCTGGAGGATGCGGTCTTGGCCGCTGTTGTCGCTGATTTCGGCTTCGACGAATTGGGCGCCGTTGCGCGTGGAGTTCTTGCTGCTGATGCGTACGCCGTGGGCGACGCCCTCGTCAAAGGAGTGAAAATCGGAATTGGCGGCGACATCGCGGAGGATAAAGCCGTGGTAACTTCTTGTGCTGGCAACGGGGACGCCGTCAAAGATTGTGCTTCCATCAGGCACATTGAGCTGGTAGAAAACCAGGTCTTTGAATTCGGCTTTGCCGCTATGGGAGCGCAAGAGCAGCCAGCAGTTGACGCTTTTGATTGGCTTGTCCGGGACGATGATGACCTGCTGTTCCTCCCAGTCGTGGGTGCCGGTTTGGAATGGCGCGGTACGGCCCCAGAGGGGCGTGCCGTCGTTGTAGATAATGTCAAGATAGAGGGAGTAGTTTTTGTCAGGCGAGCCGCTGACCTTGCTGGCACGGCTCTTGGCTTTGACGACGATGGGCGCCGGTGCGCTTTGATTGAGTTCCACGGTTTTGCCGGCGCCGCGGCGGATTTGGCTGTCGTCGCCGTTGTCACAGATGATCGTGCCTTCTGGACCGCTGGTGAAGCCTTCTTCCCAGGGGTTCCAGGGCAGGGCGCTGATGTCCAACGCGGTATCAGTGGTGGCATTCTTCAGCACTGGTTTGATGATTTCGGCGAAGGCGCCAAACGCGGTGCAGAGCAGCAATGCAGTGATGAGAAGGCGACGATGGTTCATGTGTGGCCTCGCTTTTCTGTGAGTGAAGAACAATGGGTGACTTGCGCCCTATCAGTTATCGCGGTCGCTGCTTGCTTAGATTTGTTTGGCCTGCTGATGACATCCTCGCGCGCGCGATCATTGGATGGGGGCCCCCTACAATGGGTGGGGGGCTTGATTTCTGGAACCCGCAGGAAAAATAGGCCGTAGTATGCTCTTTTTCAAACCGCTTTTTGCAGAATCATAGTTATTTTGTTCCTGGGTAGGATTCTTGACTGCGCGAAGGTGTGATGCTTTCCATGATTCTGCATCAGTTGCACGCATTGTCGTAATCGGTCGACGATTGAATTTATTGTTCCCGCAAGCTGCGGCGCGAGGCGCCCAGGGTGAGGCGGTTTAGTGGACAGTGGACAATGGACTTTAGTGGACTTAAATGGACGTCAGTAGACGATGGACGATGGACGGAAGTGGACGTTAGTGGAGAGTGGACGTGGACGAAAGTGGACAGTAGTGGACAATAGCGCGAAGGTACGTGTCTTCTACAGACTTTCAACCCGCGCAGGCAGAAATAGCCGTTCTCAATCGGTGACCGATTACCTACAACCGGGGAAGGAGAATTTCACCTTGCATCATTTGGTAACGCCCACGTGAGCGGCTATATTTCCGACGTGCCCGTCGCCCTGTGGGCCGCCAAAAGCCGATTTTTATAGAAAACAAGTTGGGCTGCCAGCGAGGACATGACATGAGCGACCGGACGCCATTCAATATCTACTTCAGGGAGCTGCACGTGGTCGCGCACCAAGGTGACGCTCGCGAGGAAAGCTTCTATCCCGCGCTCGCCGCTATGCTGAAGGCTGTGGCTGAAGGAACCGGGCGCAAGGACATCAGCGTTACTACGCAGCCAAGGCCAACCGATGCCGGCAACCCTGACTTTCGCCTGTGGAACGGCACCGACAGGATCATCGGCTATGTCGAGGCAAAGAGACCCGAAGTGGAGCTGGATGCCGTCGAAAAATCGGAGCAACTCACCCGCTACCGCACGACGTTCCCAAACCTGATCCTGACTAACTTTTTTGAGTTTCGACTTTATCGCAACGGAGAATGGGTGCAGACTGTCCTTGCAACCCGGTCATCTGCCATGACCCACCCGTGCATAACCCCGTCTATCGAAAAGGCAGACGAACTTCAGGCGCTGCTCGAACGCTTTCTCGACTTCTCGCTGCCAAAAGATTTCACGGCGGAATCGCTGGCCGTCGAACTGGCCAAGCGCACGCGCTTCCTGCGGGATGTGGTCGCTGAACAACTCGCGCTGGAGGCCAAGAGATTCGCGGTGGAGAAGGATATGCGCAAAATTCCCCTTACCGGCTTCTTCGAGGCTTTCCAGAAATATCTGATTGGCACTCTGACGCCGGAAGACTTCGTCGACTTCTTTGCGCAGACGATTACCTACGGGCTTTTTGCCGCCCGCATCCGCTCCGGCGAAGCCTTCAGCCGTCGCTTGGCCTTTGACAACATCCCGCACACTATCGGCGTCCTGCGCGATTTGTTCCGGTTTATATCGGTGGAGGAGCCGCCTGAACAATTGGCCTGGTGCGTGGACGATATCGCCGAAGTGCTTGCCGTCGCCGACGCCCCCGGCATCCTCGACAGCTACTATCACCAGGGCAAGGGCAGCGACCCCATCGTCCACTTCTATGAGACTTTCCTTGCTCAGTATGATCCCGCCGAACGCGAACGCCGCAGCGTCTACTATACCCCAGAACCCGTTGTCGGATACATCGTTCGCTCGCTTCACAATATTCTCAAGACCGACTTCGGTAAGTCCGACGGCCTCGCCTCAGACGGCGTGACCTTGCTTGACCCGGCCGCTGGCACTATGACCTTCATCGCCTGCGCCGCTGCGCTTGCCGTCGCCGAGTTTGAGAAAAAATACGGAACCGGCGGCCGCGCTGATTTCATCAGCCGCCACATCCTCAGGAACTTTTATGCCTTTGAGCTGATGATGGCGCCCTACGCCGTCGGTCACCTCAAGATGAGCTTCCTGCTTGAAGAACTCGGCTACCGCCTCCGTGACGACGAACGCATGCCGTTCTACCTCACCAACACCCTCGACAATGAGATATTGGAGGAATCGCCGCTGCTCTTCATCTCCGCCCTAAGCGAGGAATCTCGCCTCGCCGGAATAGTCAAGCAACAGACCCCAATCCTCGTCATTCTTGGCAATCCCCCCTATTCCGGCCACTCGGTCAATGTCGGCGAATGGATACGCGGGTTGATAGAGACGTATAAGCAGGTTGACGGCAAGCCGCTCGGCGAGAAGAACCCCAAGTGGCTCCAGGATGATTACGTGAAGTTCCTGCGTTTCGCGCAATGGAAGATCGAGCAGGCCGGCTGCGGCGTAGTCGGCATGATCACCAACCACGGCTACCTGGACAACCCAACCTTCCGCGGAATGCGCCAAAGTCTTATGCAGACTTTCGATGATATCTATGTACTGGACCTCCACGGAAACGCCCTCAAGAAGGAAACCTGCCCCGACGGCTCGCCGGACAAGAATGTCTTTGACATCCGCCAAGGCGTGGCCATAGCCTTTTTTATCAAGCGTGGCGGGAAGAAAAAAAACCTGGCAGCAGTCAGGCACTCCGAATTGTACGGCACACGTGAGGCGAAATACGAGTGGCTGGATGCGCATGACGCTGAAACAACCCGTTGGCGCAAATTGACGCCGCGCGCCAGCAGCTATCTCTTTATTCCGCATGACGAGTCGCTGCTTCGCATGTATGAACGCTTCCAGTCCATCTCCGATATTTTCCCTGTCAACAGCGTCGGTATCGTCACCGCCCGCGATAAGCTGTGCATACAATGGACGGCGGAAGAGATGTGGCACACAGTGAACCATTTCGCCAATTCGGCCCCTGAACTTGCGCGTCGCGTCTATCAGCTGGGCAAGGACGCAAAAGACTGGAAGGTCACGCTTGCGCAGAAAGACATCTTGGATTCCGGGCCTGTCCATGACAAAGTGGCGCCCATTCTCTACCGCCCCTTTGATGTGCGCTATACCTACTACACCGGACGCTCGCGCGGCTTCATTTGTAGACCGCGCCCAGAGGTCATGCAGCACATGCTGGCCGGCAAGAATCTGGCGCTGATCACGGCTCGCTCTAACAAGTCGCCAATGACGGATCATTTTTTCTGCTCTGAATTCATTGTTGAAGCAAAATGCGGCGAGTCAACAGTTCAGTCTTACACGTTCCCCCTCTACCTGTATCCGGAGTCCGAACAACCAAAGAAAGGCAAGGGCGGGGGCGGACGCTATGTGTCGATGATGTTGTTCGAGCCGAAGGAGTTATATGGCGCACGACAGCCGAATCTGAATCCAGCTGTCGTTACCGCACTCGCAGCGGTTTATGGGAAGGCGCCGACTCCTGAGGCTATCTTCCATTACGTCTATGCGGTGCTTTATGCGCCAGCCTACCGCACCAAGTACGCCGAGTTCCTGAAGGTGGACTTTCCGCGCATCCCGTTCACCTCGGACGCAAGGCTCTTCAAAAAACTGGCCGCCTTGGGCGAAAAGCTCGTTGCCCTGCACCTGCTGGAGCCGTCCGCCCTCAATCCGCCTGCCTGCCGGTTCGAGGGCGACGGCAGCAACTGCATTGAGAAAACCGGGCTGCGATACGCCGACGATGAGGAGCGCGTCTACATCAATGCCGTACAATACTTTGCGCCCGTGCCCGCAGATATCTGGGCTTATCAAATCGGCGGCTATCAGGTCTGTGAGAAGTGGCTCAAGGAACGCCGGGAGCGGCGTCTCGTGTTTGACGACATCATCGCCTACTGCCGCATTGTGACCGCACTGGGCCGGACGCTGGAATTGCAGCAGCAGATTGATGGACTCTATGCAGAGGTGGAAAAGGAGACCGTTGCCATGCCAGGCGCGGAAACTCCAGGCTGAACTCATTCCTGTTCAAGACCTTTGCATTCAACTTAAAGCAATCCGATGCCAACCCGTCCTGTCGCCTTGTCGCAACGGCAATAGCCTGGACTGCAACTGTCAGGCTGGATTGACAGTCCGGCAAAACGATGGCATAGTATTTTTCAGCCTTGCCGGGCGGGAGGCTTTGTCTATGCGTCATGACCCATCGGCATGACGGGCTTTTTCAAAAAATCAGCAGGTAGGTGACACGATGAGAGTCTATGTTCAGACAGATATTGAGGGCATTGCCGGATTCTGTTTTTTTGAGAATCGCCGCAATCCCAGCGCGGAGAATTGGTCGCATCGCCAGCGCATGTACCGGCTGTTGACAGCAGAGGTCAACGCAGCAGTCAAGGCCGCTTTTGACAGCGGCGCTGACGAGGTGATTGTCAACGACAACCACGGCTCCGGCTACAATATCATTTTTGAGGAGCTCGACCCGCGCTGTCGGATCATCCACGGGCGCAACTTCAGCGGCCCGGAGTGGCTGAACTTGCTGGATGCGAGCATTGACGCGATGGTGCTGGTGGGCATGCACGCCATGGGCGGCACGCCCTGCGCAATCACGCCACATTCGCTCTGGAAGGTCAATGACGGCGCTATCTACATGAGCGAGGCGTCAATGGCAGCGGCTCTGGCCGGCGACTTCGGAGTGCCGACTGTGTTTATCAGCGGCGACGATAAGGTCACTGCCGAGGTCGCAGCGAAGATTCCCGGCATTGAGGTGGCGGTGGTCAAGCAGGCACTGTCGCCCTACATGGCTTGTTCGCTGATTCCGTCCCGGGCCTGCGAGTTGATTGCCGAAGGCGTCCGCCGCGGCCTGGCTAATCGGGCCAACATCGCACCTTACCGGATTCCTGGGCCAGTCACCCTGACGCTGCTGGACTCGGCCGATCACTGCGAGCCGCTTACAGAGCAATGTGAGAAAGTCACGTGCGACACCATCACTGATGCTTTCAATACCTGCGAGGAAAGCATGGCCTGGTGCAGTCGCAATACGAAATTGCCGGACGGATTTGTGTTTCCACAGTTCTGACGACGCTGAGCAGAGGCTGGCACGGTCGCGATTGGCGAGAGTATGCCCGCCTGCTTCAGTCCCGCGAGAAGAGCGGGTTGTTGGTTGGAAAAGGCGGCGCTGGCTCGTGCGGGCAGCCGTTGCCTTGGCGCGA
>JAAZKI010000218.1 GCA_012799905.1 Lentisphaerota bacterium
TCAGGTACTCCAGATCAGACAACCGCTTGGCCCTGAAATCCTCGATTACCTGCTGAATCAGCTTTGAGAACTTCTCGTAAAAGGCAGGGTCTTCGCCCATCTTTTCGCTGATGACTTTTTTCGTGGCGTAGGCAATCGCATCCGCCTTCGAGGCACTGCTCTTCCCGGTCCGGTAAACAACGCCACGGTCTTCTTTGACTGCCATGAAGGAAGCATCGTCAAAGATATTGACCGGCTCATTAAGCCGAATAACTTCGTTGGCCTGAATATGCGTATCCAGCAACTTTTTGATTTTAGGCTCGTAATCCCGGTAATCAATGGCTTCCGCATAGCGCAGCTTGACAGATGCTTTAAGCGACTGGAATTTACGCAGGTCGTCCTTGTATCTGCTCAAGGTCTTTTCATCGGTTTCGCTCAGGAATTTTTCTGAGGAGAGAGCGATGCTCAGAGTTTTTCCGAACTCGAAGAGACGGCTGTAGAACTCTTCCCGGAGTTCATCATCGGCAAGCAGCACTTCGTATGCTTCTTCATCCTGTAAATGCTTCACCGTTTTGAAAAGGTCCCAAAGATCGGAATAGCGACCAGGCAGCTTGTCAATTTCACTGGTTATGGATGTCAGGGTGCCGACCAGGTCGGCTTCATCGAAGCCTTCCAATGCGCTGTACATGGTCAGCGCTTTGTCCAGTTCGCCGAGGACGCTTGCATAGTCGATGATAAAACCGAATTCCTTGCCTTCATGCAGGCGATTGACCCGCGCAATGGCCTGAAGCAAGGTATGTCCCGTGAGCGTCCGGCACAAATAGAGAACCGTATTGCGCGGGGCGTCAAAACCTGTGAGCAACTTGTCAACGACAATCAGGATTTCAGGTTCGTCGCCGTGTTTGAACTGGTTGATGAGCTGCTTGTTGTACTCTGCTTCGCTGCCATAGCGCTTCATCATTTTTTTCCAGAACCTGACCACTTCATCCGTAGGCTCGTCATCGGGTTCCTCATGGCCTTCACGCATGTCCGGCGACGAGATGACAACTTCGGAGCTGACCATGCCGATATCATCCAGATATGCGTTGTATTTGAGTGCGGACAGCTTGTCCGGCGCCACCAGTTGCCCTTTGAATCCGGTTCCCTGCCAGTGTGCGCGGAAGTGCTCGCTGATGTCAAAGGCTCTCATGTAGATGACCTGCTCCGCTTTGTTCAGCATTTCCGCGCGTGCGTATTTTCGTTTCAGGTCTGCCTGCTGTTCTTTGCTGAGTCCTTGCGTATGCCGTTCGAACCACAGATCGACAGCATCTTTGTTTTGCGTCATCTCGACATGCCGTCCCTCGTACAGAAGCGGAACCACCGCGCCGTCTGCAACGGCTTGCGTGATCGAGTAATGCGGTTCTATGAGCTTGCCGAATTTGACGAAGCTGTTCTTTTCCTTCTTTAGCAGCGGCGTGCCGGTAAATCCCAAATAACAGGCACGGGGAAACATCTGCCTCATGCGGGCGGCAATCGTGCCGAATTGGGTGCGGTGGCTCTCATCCACCAGCATGAAGATGTCCGACGAGTCATCCTGGTATTTCTTTGTCACGTAGGCTTTGTCGAACTTATGAATAAGGGTTGTGATAATTCCTGCTTCCTTTTTTTCGACCAGCTCCTGCAAGTTTCTTCCCGA
>JAAZKI010000439.1 GCA_012799905.1 Lentisphaerota bacterium
CGCAGAGGCGGCAGAACCAGGTTGACGACATTGAGGCGGTAGTAGAGGTCTTCGCGGAAAGTGCCTTCCGCCACCATGGCTTTCAAGTCGCGATTGGTGGCGGCTAGGAGGCGGACGTCGACCTCGATGGTGGTGTTGCCGCCGACCCGCTCAAAGGTGTGGGTGTCAAGGACGCGCAGCAGTTTCACCTGGGTTGAAGGCGTGATTTCGCCGATTTCATCCAGGAACAGAGTTCCGCCGTCAGCATGCTCGAAGCGTCCGATAACGCGTTCATTCGCGCCGGTGAAGGCGCCTTTTTCGTGGCCGAACAATTCGCTTTCGAGGAGGTTTTCGTTTAAGGCGGCGCAATGGAGGGCGATGAACGGCTTTTTGGCGCGGCTGCTGAGCTGGTGGATGGCTCGGGCGAAGACTTCCTTGCCAGTGCCGCTTTCACCGGTCAGGAGTACGGTGGTGCGGGTATCGGCGACTTGGCGGACAGTGTCGAAGATGTCCTGCATGACCTTGGAGTTGCCGATGATATTGTCCAAGCCCTGCTGTTGTCCCAGTTTTTGGCGCAGGGCTTCGTTTTCGCGGCGCAGGCGCTGTGTTTCCAGGCCGCGTTCGATCATCATCTCCAGGTTGTCCAGGTTGACTGGTTTGGTCAGATAGTCGTAAGCGCCATTTTTCATTGCTTCGACGGCGGTTTGGACAGAACCGTATGCCGTGAGCATAATGATGAGCGGGTGGTCTTCCCAGGAGCTCACTTCACGGGTGAAGTCCATGCCGTCCATGCCGGGCATGCGCAGGTCGGTGAGTACGATATCGACCTTTTTTTCTGTCAGGATGGCTAGTCCGCGCAGGGCGTCTTCGGCCAGGAGAACCGTGTACTTGTCCTCCAGGGCGAGTTTGATGCCCTCGCGGGTATTTCGTTCATCGTCGATGATGAGGATGGTTGGTTTCATGGGGCAGGTTGCGATGAGCGGTGAGTGTTCGGTTTAGCGACGGTTCAGGACGTTGTTTCCTGGTCGGCGTCAATGGTTCCCGTTTGGCTGGCGGCCGGGATTTGGCGGGCGATGCGGGCGTGTCGGGGCAGGCTGATGGTGAAGGCGGCGCCTTGGCCGGCGTGGCCTTCGATAGTCAATTCGCCACCGTGGGCGCGGACAACGCGGTCGACAATCAGGATTCCCAAGCCGGTGCCGTTGGACTTAGTAGTGAAATAGGGCTCCATGATTTGGTGCAGGTCTTCCTTTGAAATGCCCTTGCCGCTGTCAACAAATTTCAGGTTCACGTAGACGTCGTCAACCGTGCAGTAGATATGCAGATAGCCGCCATCCGGCATGGCTTGAATGGCATTTTTAATCAGGTTATAGAAGGCCTGGGTCAGTTGGTCGCAGTCGCCCAGCAAGGTGGGGATGGAGTCGGGAAAGGCGATTTCGACCTCAATATTCTTGTCTTCGATTTCCGAGCGCATGAAGCCGATGGCGTCGCCCAGGAGGCGTTTCAGGTCAATCGGCAGCAGTTCCGACGGGACTGGCCGCACGGCGTTGAGGAAGTTCTTGACGATGTTGTCGAGCCGTTTGACTTCCTTTTGGGCAACGGCCAGGTGTTCGGTGGCGGCTTCGGCGATTTTGACTGGGTCATCGGTTTTAGCGATGGTTCGCTGCAAGAGCTGCAAGTGTATGCTGAGGCTATTGAGCGGATTCCCAAGTTCGTGGGCGACGCCGGCGGCCAACTGGGTGATGGCTTTGACTTTTTGAGTTTCGACCTTCTGTTCCGCTGCTTGGAAATTTTCGGTCAGGTCATGGAAGATGAGGGTCGCCATGGGCAGGCCGCTTTTTCTCGGATCAGGCCGTTCAGCAACGGGCAGGAGATAGAAGCTGAGGAAGCGGTGTTCAGGGTAGAAGACTTCCAATTCGCGTCGGGAATAGGTGCCCCAGGATTCCGGATCAGTGTCCCGCAGTTCTTCCCAGACCATCTGTTTGAAATAGGTGCCGATAGAGGCGCCGATGGCGTCTTGGTCAATGCCGAGCAGGTTGCCGGCGGCACGGTTGACAAAGCGGATTTTGAGGTCGTTGTCAATGACGATGATGCCTTCGCGGAGGTTATTGAAGACGTTTTCGAAGAAGCCCTTTTCCTTGATCAGGCGGAGCAGGTAGGTTTGCAGGCTGGCTGGGTCCAGTCGATCCAGCCGCTCCAGGAGGCGGTCATAGAATTTGCTGTTTTTCTTGTCCATGTTGGGGAGAGCTGGCTAGCGGTCGTTCTGGCCATCGTCGTTTTGGTTGCCGTCGTCGCCGCTATCGTCTTCCTCGTCTGGATTAGGGCAATGGCATTTGCGGTACGTTCCGCAGGTGAGGTAGAGTAGGCTGACGCCGAAAGCCCCGGCGATGAACGGAAGGCGGTAGTTGCCGTGGGCGATGGTGAATACGGCGAACAGGATGAGGAGGATGAACAGGAGCAATTTGATGGTTTTGGGCATTGCCGGCCAGATGCTTTGGCCGAAATGGCGGTAGGGGATGTTGGAGACCATCAGGATGGAGGTGATGATGACGAGGACAGCGGCGGTTATGCTGGCTGGCGGCGTGGATAATTGTCGCGATATGAGCACGGCAGAGCCGGCCAGGAGAGCGCCGGCCGGAGAAGGCAGGCCCTGGAAGACGCCCTGGGGCATGACTCTGGTCGGGTGCAGAAAACGGTACAGGCGGTAGAACAGGCAGCCGACGTAGAAGATGGCGATGGCCAGCGCGACGCCGCGGGGGATAGTGGTTTCCGGTTTGGCCAGGTTGAAGTAGACCAGGCAGCCGATGGCGAGGCCGAAGCTGGTGGCGTCAGCGATGTCGTCAAAGAAAGCGCCGCGTTTGGTGGAGCCGTATTTGCGGGCCATGCGGCCGTCGAAAAGGTCAAAGAATTGGCCGATGAAAACCAGGACGAAGCTGATGATGCAGTTGTCCTGGAAAGCGTACCAGATAGTGCCCAGGCCGCAGAGGAAGTTGGCCAGGGTGAAGGAGTTGGCGTACCAGATGTCAGGGATGACTTTGCCGTAGAAGGAGAGGAAAGCGAGGATGACGCAAGCCAGGGAAAGGGCATGGACGAATTGCGGGGTGATGATCCAGGTAGGGTCGATTTGGTTGAGGGCAATGGCCGATAGGAGGATGGTCACCAGGGCGGTCTTCGTTTTTCCAAACAGATTGGCGGCTTTTTTCTTTGAGAACAGCCGCGACATTTGGCCGAGGGTGTCGATGATGAGGAAGGCGATGACGATGACTGGTTCCAGCTTGGTGGTGACGTTGCTGCCAAAGGCGAAGTAGAGCAGCACTGGGAAGTACATGCACTTGTCGCTCAGTGGATCAAGCCATTTGCCGGTTTCGGTGGTCAAGTCGCAATGGCGCGCGATGGTTCCATCAGTGAGGTCAGTGATCATCCAGAATGCGAACCAGAGGATGGCAGCTGGCCATAGGTCTCGGGAGGCCAGCCAGATGCTGACCAGGCCCATAGGGATGCGAAGCAGGGAGATGCCGTTCGGGTGTAGGATGCGCCAGCGCTGGATGAGACGGCGACCCCATGGCTGCTTGATGGCCGCAGTGATGATAAGACGCTCAATGCCGAGCATCGCCAGAACTATGCCGATCAGAATCCAGATATTGTTCATGGATGATGTATGGTTAAGGAATGAAGATGATGGCGGCGACGTTCAGGATTGCCTGCCTGGCCGCGACTTCCAGGCAGGGAGAAGCGGATGATGGGTAAGCGCCTCTATGAGGCGCGGCGCCAGTTTTGGAGTATGCCTTTAAGCGACTACGGCGCAAAAGGATGTGGACATGGTGGACGGCGGCTGCTGGCGTTTGGTGGAGAGTGGACAATGGACGTTATGTGGACTTTAGTGGACAGCGTTGTCCAAGCTCATCTCGCCCCTCGCCCCTAATGAATTATGAATTATGAATTATGAATTATGAATGACAAATGCTCCTCAACATTCAACATTTAACATTCAGCATTCAGCATTCAGCATTCAGGCTCTCGCCCCTCGCCCCTCGCCCCTCGCCCCTAATTCTCGTCCCTCGCCCCTAAAAAGCATGTGTCGCAGGCGCCCGGCCAGGTTGGGCTGGCCGGGCGTCGCATGGATTTGAAAAGCGGATGCTTTAGATAGTTTTGACTTTGCCGTCACGAGCAGAGGCGTATGCCTGCTCGGTGAGACGCATGATGCGGATAGCGTTGTCGCCATTGTTGATGGCAGGTTCGACGCCCTTCAGGATGCAGTCGGCGAAATAGGCGCATTCCGCCGTGTAGGGGTTGACGGCCGGGAATTCGATGGGCTGGAATTCGCGAACCACGTCCTTGGTTTGCTTGGCGTCATAGCCGCCTGCGCCGAGTCCGAAGATGCCTTCGGCGACGCCGGCCTGGCTTTGGCCGATGGTGCCTTCGGTGAAGATGCTGCCTGCCGAGCCGTAGATTTCCAGGCGGGTGCGGGAAGCTTCGTCCGGCACGCAGAAGAAAGCGTCGACCGTGGCATGAGCGCCATTGTCGAATTCGAGCATGGTGGTGGAGGAGTCTTCCGACTTGTAGTTCTGTACCTGGTTTCCGGTGAAGGCGACCAGTTTGCGGATGGGGCCGACAAAGAATTCGAGCAGGTCATACAGGTGTGTGGCCATGTCAATGAGGGAGCCTCCGCCGCCCTTGGCAGGGTCTTGGCGCCAGGCGCCGGGAATCGGCGGATACCAGCAGGACAGCTGGCCGCGCATGTAGACCACTTTGCCGATTTTGCCGCTCGCGATGATATCGCGGATGGCCTGGTGGGCGCCGTGGAATTTCATCATATAGCCTTCTTGGAGGAAGACACCGGCTTTTTTGCAGGCGGCGACTGCCTGGACGGCGTCTTCGGAACTCATGGTCAGGGGCTTTTCGCAAAGGATGTGCTTGCCGGCTTTAGCCGCAGCCAGAATTTGCTCCAAGTGGAGGCTGACTGGGGAGGCGATGTAGACGGCTTGGATATCAGGGTCGGCCAGCAGGTCTTCAGCCTTGTCATACGCCTTGGGCACCTTGAATTCCGCGGCGATTTCCTTGATGTTAACCACGTCCATGACAGCGGCCAGCTCGATGTTGTCGGCTTGCAGCATGCCAGGAATGGTGCGGCGACGGGCGATGCCCCCCGCGCCGAGAACGCCGAATTTCACTTTTTTCATAACTTTTTCCTTGGAATGAGAGTGTAGATGGCGGCGCCGGGGAGGGCGCCGCCGGCCGAGCTGTCGTTTCGGCGGCGGTTCCCAGCGTCGGCGTTGACGCCGGGAAAGTCGCCGCCGAAAGCGGTCAGTTGGTCTTATTTCGCGTAGGCTTTGATCACTTTCACCAGCGCATTCGCGATTTGCTCCATGTCTTCCGGCGTGAAGGTCGGATAGGCAAAGCAGGTGAAGGTGCTCTTTTCGTGCCAGCGCGCGTTGGGAACTTCGACCTTGCTGTAGTCAACGCTGGACGGTGTGGTGTATTCCTTGGAATTGAAGGGGAAGCCAGTACGGCCAAAGCCGTTCTGCTGGGTGTAGGCGCGTTCGGTGTGGCACTGGGGCCAGAAGACCTTCCAGCAGGGGGCGCCTTCGGCGCCAGCGGCAGCGATGAACTGGCCGATGTCGCACTTCATCATGTCCATGTCCAGTGAGAAGGCCATGACGAACCAGCCATTACGGCGCTCCGGGGTGTCAATCGGCATGTACTTGACCTGGGGCAGGTCGCGGAGGGCATCCATGACGATCTTGGCGTTGCGGCGGCGGTTCGGCATGTTCCAGCTGTCGATGCGCTTGACTTCCTCGATGCCGATGGCGGACTGCATCTCGGTCATGCGATAGTTCCAGCCCACGCGGTTGTGGATGTAGGGAAGCTTCTGTTCAAGGGCGAGCAGGTTGAGGCGTTCCTTGACGTCGTAGCCGTGGTCACGGAAGCTGCGGGAAGCCCAAGCCAGCTCTTCGTTATCCGTGGTCACCATGCCGCCTTCGCCGCCAGTGGTGAAGGCCTTGTTTTGGCAGAAGCTGCACGCATTGATGTCACCAAGCGTACCGGTCTTGCGGCCCTTGTATTCGCCGCCAATAGCCTCGGCGTTGTCTTCAATGACAAACAAGTTGTACTTCTTGGCGAAAGCGTTGAGCTTGTCCATATCGCAGACGTTGCCGTACAGGTGGACAGGGATGATCGCCTTGGTGCGCTCATTGACCAGCTTTTCAGCGGATTCGACGCTGATGCAGTGGTCGTCGATGTTGACGTCAGCAAAGCGCGGAATCGCGCCGGCCTGGACGACTGAGAAGCTGGTGGCGATGAACGTGTAGCTGGGGACGATCACTTCATCACCGGGGCCGATGCCGAGCGCGGCCAGGGCGACGTGCAACGCCGAGGTGCCGGAGTTGACGCTGATGGCGTATTTGCTGCCTTGCCATTCTGCGAACTTTTTCTCGAACTCCATGCCTTTCGGGCCGGTCCAGTAGCTGGCTTTGCCGGACCTGAGGACGTTCACCACTGCCTGGATGGACTCTTCGTTGAAATTGGGCCAGCCAATCATTTTGTTGGTTACTGCTTTTGGCCCGCCGTCGATTGCCAGTTTTGTCATGATTCTTTCTCCTGATGGTGCTTGGTGTTGCCGCCGCTCGTTGTTGGGCGACGGTGCTGGTCTTATCTCCCCCGGCCGATTCGGCCGACGGGAGGGGTGAAACGCAATGATAATATAGTTGTAGATTTAAGTGTTGTCAGTGACTTCAAAGATATCGCTCATAGCAGCGGCTGCGGCGCCGAGGGCGGCGGCAGTGTCGTGAGCGAAGGTCGAGGCTTTGACGCTGAAGGCCTGCCGCGCCCAGGGCAGGGCAGCCTGAGCCAAGCCGCGCTCCATTTCCGGAAAGACGATGAATTCGAAGTTAGTGAGGTTGCCGGAGAGGATGATGAGAGGCGGGCAGAGGATATTGATAAGCGGCGCCAGGCCGAGTCCAAGCGCGAAGCCGGCCTGGGCCAGGATGTCTTCAGCCGCCGGGCTGAGCTGCCCGACTTCGGCCAGGGTTTGGGCGTCGCCGCCTTGGCATTGGTTGATGTTCTGGCAGATGACGCGTTCCGAGATATAGGCTTCCAGGCAGCCGCGATGGCCGCAACGGCAGAGCTTGCCGCCGGGCTTGATGATGTTGTGGCCGATTTCCCCTTGGTTGGCGCCAGTGTGCAGGCGCCGGTCGGTGACAATGCCTGCGCCAATGCCGATGCCTAGGTCAATGCAGGCAAAACTGTTGAGATCGCGGCCTTGGCCAAACCATTTTTCCGCCAATGCCTTGCCCCGCGAAGCTTCTTCCAGGACAATGTCATCGCTGCTGTTATGGCTAATCAGCTGGCGTAAGGAGACGCCGTCAAGAGCCGGGATGTTGACTGACCTGATCATGCGGCCGGTTTGGTTGTCAATGATGCCGGGCGCGGTCAGGCCAGTGGCTTGCAAGCGTGTCCCGGCGAGGTCATGCAGACTCTGAAAAACGCCGTCTGCCGCCTGTTCAATCTGGCTCAAACCGCTGGCAAAACCATAGGACGTCTCGCGGCGTGAGACGATTTCACCGTATAAATTGATTAGCAGGCCGACGACTTTAGTCTCGGAAAGGTGGATGCCAAGGTGATAATGCTGCTCGCGGTTCAATCCCAAGGCGATCTGCGGCCGGCCGCGTTGCCGATGGCGCAAGCCCGTCTCAACGACCCAGCCTTCTTGCAGAAGATCACTCACCAGGTTGGTCACACTCTTGCGGTCAAGGCCAAGCATATCCGCCAACGCCGCCCGATGCAAGTCGTCTTGCCGACGGATGGCGTCCATGATGCGCGCCTTATTCAGGCGTTTCAATAATCCTTGGTTGGCCATTAACTGCTCAGCTTTTTCAATGTCACCACCTTGATGAAATCATTTCTATCCATGAACTGTTTACAATATAATGGAAGATTTCTATTATGCCAGTGTGAGGGCGATTTTTTTTGCTGTTTTGCGGTAATGGGTCAGGCTTCGGTAGCGCCTTTACAAGGCGCCAGTTTTGGGGTATGCCTCCCCCCCCGGCTAAAGCCTGGGGTTAAGCATGGTTAAGCGCCTACGGCGCAAAAAGATGTGGACGGTGTGGACATGGCGGCCAGTGTAGTCCAAACTCACTCTCGCCCCTCGCC
>JAAZKI010000584.1 GCA_012799905.1 Lentisphaerota bacterium
ATGGTAGGTTGAGGGTGTCCAAAATTGTTTTTAACCACGAAAGGCACGAAAAGGCACGAACTTTTTTAGAGTTGGGTGGTGTGCAGATTGTAACATTCAGAATTTTTATCGCCTATTTCCGCCTTTTTTCTCTGACCGTTCTGCATCCTGCCTCTTGCATACGGGAGCATTCGAACGTGGGAGGGTAAGCATCAATCACAACCGGGACGGTTGTGCTACTTTTTGAACCACATGCCATGCCATGCCATGCCATCCATCTGAGCAACAATCCCATAAAAAATTTTCGTGTTTTTTCGTGTGGTTCGTGGTCAAAAAATCTTTTTCGGATGGGGTCTAGGTTGGAGTGAGCAGATTATGAGGAAAGCTATGCTTGCCAGCCAGGCAGGCACGGCTGCGTCGGGTCCGGCAGCAGATTGCGGACCGGTGCAAAGGAGCGGCGGTGCAGCGGACAGGGTCCGAGTTCACGCAACGCCCGGAGATGCTGGGCTGTGCCGTAGCCCTTGTGCTGGGCAAAGCCATAGCCGGGATATTCGCGGTCGTAGGCGCACATCAGATGATCGCGGTGGGTCTTGGCAATGATGCTGGCTGCAGCGATGCTCGCCGAAGACGCATCGCCTTTGACAATGGCCCGAATCGGAAATGGAAACGGTCGCACTGGCAAGCCGTCAATGAGAACCAGTCCAGGCGAGACGGGCAGGGCAGAGGCGGCCTCGCGCATGGCTTCATGCGTGGCCTGGAGGATGTTCACCTCGTCAATGCGGTCAGCGTCGCGTACAGCAATGGCGATCATCACGCCCGGCGCGGCGTGCAACGCTGCTGCCAGCTCTTCGCGTTCGGCTGCGCTCAGCGCCTTGGAGTCGGTCACGGCCAGCTCAAAGCCGGTTTCCGGCAGGATGACGGCAGCGGCAACCACCGGCCCGGCGAGCGGCCCGCGCCCGGCCTCGTCAACTCCGGCCAAGACCAGCCCGGGATGCGCCCGGCGCGCTTCGCGCTCGTGCACGAACATATCTCGCT
The DNA here is from genome assembly GCA_012799905.1 of Lentisphaerota bacterium. Lineage (GTDB taxonomy): Bacteria > Verrucomicrobiota > Lentisphaeria > Oligosphaerales > Oligosphaeraceae > JAAZKI01. The sequence continues at coordinate 1,015 of JAAZKI010000584.1, forward strand.
CGGTAGTGTCTGTCGTCGTGCGCACCGTGTCCTTGCCTTGGCGATGTGAAAAAACGCCGCCGCGTCATCGAGGGCGCGGCAGGCCCCCTTGGAATAAACAACAAAGGCGGCACCTGCGTGCCGCCTTCCAGACGGGGACCCATACCGGAATATGGACGCGCTGTGCCGGAAACATGACCGCGGCGAACGCTGGGGGCCAGGTTGCCGCGAGAAAAGTTGCAGGACTCAATGACGACGCTTTTCCTTGACTTGGGCGGCGCTGCCGACTTTGCCACGCAGATAGTACAGCTTGGCGCGGCGGACGCTGCCTTCGCGGATGCGCTTGAAACCGGCAATCCGGGGCGAATGAATCGGAATAATGCGCTCAACGCCCTGGCCGTGAGAAATCCGGCGCAGAGTGACAGTTTCCGAAATGCCGCTGCCAGAACGAGCAATCACCGTGCCGGTGAAAGCCTGAATGCGTTCCTTGCCGCCTTCAATGATGCGGACGTCGACCTGGACAGTGTCGCCAATCGCAAATGGCGTGACATCGGTTTTAAGATTTTCCTGGCGCAGCGCTTCAATCGTGTTCATGAGTAATCTCCTGATATATAGTGGACAGTGGACAATGGACGTTAGTGGACATTAGTGGACATTAGTAGACGATGGACTGTGGACTTTGAGTGGACGTGAGTGGAAGTGGACGTGGACGTCAGTGGATATTAGTGGACAGTAGCTGGAGCCTGTCGTATGTAGTCGTACGTCGTTCAAGCTTTCGCTTGCCGTATTGTACCTCGCCTCCGTCCAGTGCCGGCACTTTAGTGCCGGAATTCACCCCTCCCCCTCCAACAATTCCGGCCTTCTTCGCGC
>JAAZKI010000563.1 GCA_012799905.1 Lentisphaerota bacterium
GCCCGAAGGGCTACAACATAAAAGCCCAGGGTAAGCGAAGCCCGCCAAGGGCGAGCGCAGCCCTGGGTGGACGGATTATAATTTTGAGCCCCGCCAGGGGTGACACATAAACGCCGTTTTGAAGAAATCTTTCCCAAAAAACAAGAAGTTTGCGGATAGTAGTACGAAAATTTTATATAGGGGCTGTTGCTTTGACGAATGAACCTACTCTGGTAAAAATCCTCATGTAGTTGGGTCGGTTTTACGGAGTCGAGTTGGTATGATTGCGGTGTAGTTACAAAGCGTTAAGTAAGGAGTATTGGGGTCAGAGGCGGAGGAGGCGTTTTGCGTTGTCTGCGAAGATGGCTTGGCGTTCGGCAGGGGTGAGGTCTTCAGTCATGACGCCGCCGACCTGCATGCCGACGCTACAGACCGGGAAGTCTGTGCCGAACAGGAAACGCTCGGCGCCGACTTGGTCAACGCCGTATTTGAGCATGCCATAGCGGAACAGGCCAGTGCCGCAGATGTCGAGATAGGCATTTGAGTGGCGGCGGAGCAGATCGAGTTTGGCCATATAGGCGTCGTATTCGCCAGGGTGGGCGATGATGACAGTCAGGCGCGGGAAGTCGGTGAGCAGCTTGTCGATGTCCTCAAGGGTGGTTGGGTGGATGTTGACGACGTAGCCGAGCTCAATGGCCAAATCCCAGACCGGCCGCATGGCATCACTGGCGTATGCGTCGTAGCCCATGCTGTAAGGTACCAGCTCGCCAATCAGGTTGACGCCTTCGCGCTGGCACCGTTCCAGCTCGCGGCAGGATTCATCAGGGAAGTTGCCGTGCACATGGATGCCGGGAATGTAGAAGCCGGGGTAGCGGCGTCGGAACTCAAGCGCGTCGTCATTGAGGGCGCGGATGGGCGCGAAGTCGTCCCCGGCGACACGGTGGATGACAGAGCCGCAGCATTGGGTAATGCCGTGCTGACGCAGATGGGCGACAAACTCGTCCGGGGACTTCACCGCTTGGTATTTGTTGATGCGGCAGTTGTCCGTCAGAAAAGGATGCAGGTGTACGTCAATGATGGTGTGAGGCATGGGGGTGAGTGGACGTTAGTGGACTTGAGTGGACGCAAGTGGACGGCGGGGGTGGGACTTTAGTGGACAGTGGACAATGGACTTTAGTGGACTTTAATGGACATCAGTAGACGATGGACTGTGGACAGAAGTGGACATGAGTGGAGAGTGGACGTGGACGAAAGTGGACAGAAGTGGACGGGGGAGGGGCGGGAGTTTGGCAGATGGCGGACTTTAGCAAACGGCAATAGTCACTACAGGGCCTGGGAGGGGGAATGAAGCTGATTGCATAAACGTAATTGCCGTTTGCTGCAAGTCAACTCAGAACGGGTTGATCTCCTGGACAATGGGCTGAACCATGATTTCCGGGAAGACGAGATGGTCGTGGAATTCGCACAGCTGGACGATTAGATCGCCCATCTGGTCAGAACTCATCATTTGGGCAGCCAGGTCAGCGTCCGGAGGGGGCAGGCCGGCAGCAACGTTGAAGTTGGTGTCGCCCCAGGACGGAGTGACCACGGTGACGCGGACGTGGTGCGGACGGAGCTCCGTGTAAAGGGCGCGGCTCATTTTGTCGAGACCGGCCTTGGCAGCGGTGTAGACGGTGAAGCCAGGCCAGCCATAATGAGCGCAGACGCTTGAGATGTTGATGATCAAGCCGGACTTCTGCGGAATCATGACAGCGGCGGCGCGACGGCAGCCGAGCAGGGTGCCGGTGAGGTTGATGGCGATTGACTGAATGATTTCCTCGTCGCTGTACTCGGTCAACGGGGCGACTTTGAGGCCGCCACCGGCATTGTTGATGAGGACGTCAACGCGATTGCCAGCGGCGGCGAAGACGCGGTCCCAGTCGGCGCAGGAGGTGACGTCGGCATGGACGGCCTCGACGCCGATTTCGGCGGCAGCCTGGCGGAGTTTCTGTTCATTGCGGCCGGTGATTAGGACGCGGGCGCCGCGGGCGCGGAGTTTTTTGGCCATGCCATAGCCGTAGCCGCTTGAGCCGCCAGTGATGATGATGGTTTTGCCGGTGCAGTTCATGTCTTGTTCTCCTGCTTGACGAGTTGTTGCAGATGCTTGACGGAAATATCGGCAGGGAGGGTGTGGTTATGGCAGGCGATGGCGGCAGCGAAGCCGGCGGCCTGGCCGAGTTGCATGATGGTGCGGGCTAGGCGGCAGCTGGACGCCGCCAGGCTGGAGAAGCCGGCGATGCGGCCGGCCAGGATGAGATTGTCGATGCCGACAGGCAGCAGGCATCGGTAGGGGATGCCGTAGGGGGCAGTGACCTGGCGCGCGGCCTGGCCGCCGCCGTGGCGGTCCATGGTATGATCAGCTGTGGCAATCAGGTCATCATGCGTCTGCCTGGCCAGGCCGGCGAGGAGGTCGTTTTCAGTCAGCATATATCGGCAGACGATGCGGAAACTTTCGCGGATGCCAAGTTTTGGGAAGAGCATTTTGATGGCATAGTGTTGGAATTCCGGCCAGTTCGTTTGCACGTGATGCCAGAACGCCAGGACGCGTCGTTCTGTTTCGGCCAGGGCTGCCGGCATGGTCATGGCGGCGAGGTCTTGGCCAGTGATGGTGGGAAGCATGTTACAGTTGAAGTCGCCATTTGGGTACTGAGTGCCGACCATTTTGGGGAAGGACGGCCTCCACCAGCACTCGGTTGGGATGTCCTTGGGCAGCGGTTGCACGGCTGGGTCGCGGATTGGGGTGATGCGAAAGATGCGGGTGGCGCCGTTGACTTGTCCGGAAGGCGTGATTGGGGCGTCGGGTTCGTGAAAGCGGTCGTAGGGGTCTTGGCCGGTGAGAGTCTCGCAACCGGCGTCGCGAGCTAGGATGCCGGCATTGTCAATCCAGATGCGGGCAGTGATTTTGGCTCCATTCGCCAGGGTGACGGCGCCGAGAGTGCGATGGCTGGCGCATTCGACGGCAACAACAGCCTGGCCAGTGATGATGTTGCAGCAGCCGGTTTCGGCCAGCAGGGCAGTGGCGGCGTGATGCCAGGCGAGCGGTTCGAAGATGATGCCGTTCCAGCGGCCGGGCCACCAGGCAAGGCTGTAGTCCCAATCGGCTTTCAGGGTGTCTTGATAGCGCAGGAAGGGTACGATGCGTTGTTCGCCGCCGGGATAATTGGCCAAGATGTCGCGCATGAAGAAGCAGTGACGTGTGCTGGTGTAGATGCCGCATGCGCCAGGCAGGTGGGTGAGGCGGTCGAACAGGCGGCGCGGAATGCCGGTGGCGCCGCAGACTGGCTCCCAGCAGTTGACGCCGGCGGTCGTCGAGGTGCCGCCGAGAAGCGCGTCCTGCTCGATGAGTATAGTCTTGACCCGACAGCGAGCCGCTGCCAGGGCGGCGGCGACACCGCCCGAACCGCCGCCAATGACCGCGACATCAGCCTGGAGGTGCGGAGTTGGCATAAACGAGTGCTGGTTAGAGGTTGTTCAAAAAGATAAGGTTGAGTTTTCGCGTAAGGAAGGAGCAAGGATGAGGGCTATCTAGAACGTGATGTGAAGGTGACACATAAATCGTTGCCCTCGCACGCGCGCGTGTGTGTGACAAAATTTGGGAGGGTGGCCCCCCTTGGGTGGGTGGAGTCTGATTTCTAGACCCGCTGTAAAAATAGGCCACTACACGCCCCTTTTCAAACGGTTTTCAGAAGAATCATAGTTATTTTGTGCTGGAGTAGGATTCTGCATGCATGCTGGCATCATGCTTTCCATCACTTGAATAGGCTTTCTGATGCAATCCGGAGAATAGGCTTTCTGATGCAATCCGGAGACTTGCGGGAATCTGAATGAGATAACGCGAAGGGGGGCAATGCCCTGTACTACATATCAGCCAACTTTTCGTTTTTGGGGAAGGATTTTCGGAAAATTTATCGCCAGGCCGTTACTCACTCCACCCCAGGTTCCGCTCCGCTTCACCTGGGGTTACTCATGGTGCCACCTCTACGAGGTTGGGGTGGTCTTCAAGCCATTCGGGCCAAGCGGAAGGCGGCCTGAAGCGCCTCCCCACTCTATCTGAGCTGCCAGACAGGACAGCCAAAGAAACCAGCAGGCCAGACCGCACGTCTGCTGACAATCTCATTCGTCGAGACAACAACCCTACAAAAAATCAGTACTACTATCCGCCAGAATCTTGTTTTTTGTGAAAGATTTCCAGAAAAACCAATCTTTAAGTCATTGGTATACAATCCGTAACAACAAATCTGCGCAAAATGCCGACGACATGTTTTCAGCGCTAATTGTAGCACCTCTACGAGGTGCCAGTTTTGGGGTATGCCTTCCCCCAGGCTAAAGCCTGGGGTTAAGCATGGTTAAGCGCCTGCGGCGCAAAGGAATGTGACTATAAGCATGGTGTATCTGTGCCGGCTGGAAGCCTGTGGAAGCCTGCGTAAGACACGTGTCGAAAGCACCAACGTCCACTCCACTCCCGTCCACGTCCACTCTCCACTAAAGTCCACTCCCGTCCACGTCCATTCTCCACTAAAACGCCTTATCCGGGGCGCCTGGCGCCGCAGCTTGCCGGAATTCCGAGTATCAATGAGTGACTGATTGCCAAACAAAAAATTTCGTGCCCTTTCGTGTTTTTTCGTGGTTTAAAAAAATAGGCTGTGGACGGGTAGTCCACTCAGTCATCAAGCAGGCCGGCTTTGGCAAGCAGGGGGCGGAGGTCGTGATGCTGGCGCCAGGTTTGAGGGGGCGGCGCAGTGAAGGTCAATGTCTGCCCAGCGGAGCGTGGGAGGGTGATTTTCCAGGCGTGCAGAGCCTGGGAGGGCAGGCGCAGGCGTTTTTCGTCGTCAGAGGAGAGTTGTCCTGCGATGAAGCGGAGATAGATGGTCTCGTCACAGCCGTAGATTTTGTCTCCGACGACAGGGAAGCCGCTGGCAGCGAGGGTTGCGCGAATTTGGTGGGTGCGGCCAGTATGGAGGGTGGCGGTCAGCAGAGCCAGGTCGTCGAGGACTGCAAGCAGGCGGAAGTCCGTGGCTGCTGTTTCGGCAGTGCGGTCGTGCGGTTTATCCTGGTAGAAGCCGCGTTTTTTGCGGACGGCGCTGGCAGTGTCAGTCGCCAGCCAGCCATTGGCTGTGAGGACGTCCGGAAAATGATTTTGGTTTTCGATGATGACCAGGTATTGTTTGGCTGCGGTCGGTGTTTGCAGCAGTCGTGCGGTGCGTCTGGCCGCAGCAGGATTGCGGGCAATGACGATGACGCCGGAAGTCTCGCGGTCGAGGCGGGTGACGAAGTGGGGAGTGGGCAGGGCAGGGAGCGCGTTGAAGGGCGGCGGCAATTCCTGGCGTTCCGGGCAGGCGAGCATGGCCCAGAGCGTGTGATTGAAAAAGCACCCGGCCGGGTGGCAAGGCAGATTAGCGGATTTGGCCAACACCAGCAGGTCGTCGTCTTGATACAGGAGTTCAGCGGTGAAGTCAACGGGCGGTTCCGGCCGTGGTTCCGGTTGGTAGACAATGACATCGCCACTGGCGAGCAATTGTTCCTGCGTTGCTGGACGGTCGTTGCACAGAACCTTTTCGGTCGTGATCAATTGCCGCCAAGCGTCGCGGTCATGATAAGGAAAGCGTCCAGCCAGGTAGTCGAGCAGGGCGACGCCAACAGCGTCAGCTGGGACGCGGAGCGAGGCCTGGCGGATGAATGGCTGGAACGTCATGGCAAAACTTTTGCCTCAGGGAGGCGGAGGAGCGGCCGGTGGCGGGCCGTTTTGGAAGGCGGCCAGAAATTCCTGGTTGCCTTTTGGGCCAGTAATGGGAGAGGGAATAACGCCGAGGCAGGACCAGCCCAGCTCGGCAGCGGCAAAAGCGAGGATTTTGTCAACGCAGGCTTGGCGAACTGCTGGGTTTCGGACTACGCCTTGTTTGCCGATGTCTTGCCGGTCGGCTTCGAACTGCGGTTTGATCAACACGATAGCCCAGGCATGGCTTGTCAGCAGGGGACGAGCCGCCGGAAGAACTTTGGTCAGCGAGATGAATGACAGGTCAGCGACCAGCAGATCAATGGGAACAGGGATTATGGCCGTGGTCAGATCGCGCGCATTGGTCTGTTCCAGGGAGACTACGCGCGGGTCGGTGCGCAGCCGGTCGTGCAGCTGGTCAATGCCGACGTCTACTGCAAAGACTTTGGCAGCGCCATGAGCCAGCAGGACGTCAGTGAAGCCTCCGGTGGAGGCGCCTAAATCAAGCGCGGTGCAGCCGGCGATTGGGGGTTGGAATGCCGCAATCGCCGCCAGCAGCTTTTCTGCGCCGCGGCTGACAAACCGGGGCGGTTCAAGCAACGTCAACTTCCAGTCGTCCGGAACTAACCGTCCTGGCTTGGTGAGCACTGTGCCATCCGGCGCCAAGACCTTGCCAGCCAAGATGAGCTGGCGCCCAAGGCTCCGGGACACGCATAGACCGCTGTCGACGAGAAGTTGGTCTGCCCGGATTTTTGGCATAGAAGCTTATTTTTTAACCACGAAAGGCACGAAAAGACACGAAATTTTTGTTTTTGGGTTGTTGTTTTAGTGGAAGGGGGTGCGGTAATCGCTCCCCTTCCTATGCGTTGATGTCTGTCGTGCTGGAATTTCGCGCCGTCTTTTTCTTATGCCAGCTGGTCGTAATTCGTCAGTGGGCGATACCAGATGTTGCGGAAGCGGACTGGGTTGCTGTGATCCTGGAGTTCGAGTGCGCCGATGGAGTTATGGGGCTTGTATTCCGCCAGAATGCGATGCTGGGTCGGCCCTTGGAGCGCGCGCTTATGATGCAGGAGGACGCCGTTCAGGAACACAGTGATGTAGGCCGGGGAAAGGAGGGTGTCGCCGGCAAAACGGGGCGCAATCCAGATAAAGTCATACATGTTCCATTGGCCGGGCTTGCGGCAGACGTTCGCCAGGGGCGGATATTGGCCGTAAATGCTGCCGGTAGTGCCGTCCGGATAAGTCGGATTTTCAAAGCAGTCCAGGACTTGGATTTCATATTTGCGCATAAAGAAGATGCCGCTGTTGCCGCGGCCCTGGCCGGTGCCAACGACCTCTTCCGGAGAGGCGAATTCCAGATGCAGCTGACAGTCGCCGAATTCCATTTTGGTGTGGATGTTGCCGGTTTTCGGCACTACTTCCATGTAGCCGTTCTCGAGTTTCCATTTGGCTTCTTCGTTGTTCTTGTCAAGCCAGTTGCAGAGGCTAGTACCGTCAAACAGGATAATCGCGTCAGAGGGTGGCGTGCCCGGTGTTTCCTGGGTGCTGAACGTGCCGGGATTGACAACGCGGGGCTGCGGGCGATCGCCGTCATGGACGCGCCAGCAGGTGCCGGGGATGATTGGGGTGTCGGTGTAGCCGAGAGGTTTTTTGACTTCGTCTGCCATGATGATGTCCTTAGTTGCAGGGGTGCTGACGATTATGGAAAAGGTTGCTAAGTATCGCGCTTAATAGTTGCTGTAGAGGGACAGCGGACGGCACCAGATATTGCGGAAGCGGACGGGGTCGCCGTGGTCTTGCAGTTCGATGGCGCCGTAGGAGGACTGGGGCTTGTATTCGGCCAGGGCGCGGAACCGAGTGGGGCCTTGCAGGGGCTGCATGTGGTGCAGCAGCACGCCATTGAGAAAGACCGTGATGTAGGCCGGAGCCATGAGTTGCTCGCCAGCAAAGCGCGGAGCGATCCAGATGATGTCGTACGTGCTCCATTCCTGGCGCGGGAGGCAGGCATTGACCAGAGGCGGGCACTGGCCGTAGAGGCCGCCCTCAACGCCGTCGGCATAAGTCACATGGTCATAGCAGTTTAGGATTTGGATTTCGTACTTGCGCATCATGAAGACGCCGCTGTTGCCGTCTCCAGGGGCGTCCGGCTTGGAGAATTCCAAGTGCAGCTGGCAGTCGCCGAATTCAGTCCTGGTGTGGATATTGCCAGTGCGGGGGACGCTTTCAAAGTAGCCGTTTTCGACTTTCCAGGGAGCGTCCTGGCCCTCTTTACCCACCCATTGCGACAAGCTTTGGCCATTGAAGAGGATGACCGCGTCAGAGGGCGGCGTGCCGGCTTTTTCCTGGGTTGGAAAGTCGCCCGGGGTCACGACTGGCGGCTGCGGTCGATTGCCGTCGTGGACGCGCCATTTGCTGCCCGGGATGATGGGTGTGTCGCTGTAGCCGATGGGTTTTTTGGCTGCTTCAGTCATGTCAGGCTCCCAAGGTTGTTTGCCGAAAATTTAGCTTTTGGGGGAAAGATGAGTTCGCCAGCCTCTGCCAGATGCCATTATGTGGAATCTGGTCGGAGGAATGCAAGTGAAAAAGTACTATATCCGTTTTGCCGGGAAAGGCAAGCGTGCTGCCCAAATGCAAATGTAATCGGTCACTCATTGATATTCGGAAATCCGACGAGCAGCGGTCTCAGGAAAGGGGCGAGGGGCGAGGGGCGAGGGGCGAAAGTAAGCTTGGGCTACGCTGTCCACCATGTCCACTTCTGTCCACGTCCACTCACCACTAAAGTCCACTTCAGTCCACAGTCCATCGTCTACTGATGTCCATATAAAGTCCACTAAAGTCCATTGTCCACTGTCCACTAAGGTGCCTTATCCGGGCAGTCTGGCTCCGCAACTCGCCGGAACCCCAAGTATCAATCGGTGACCCATTACATGCAAATTGTGTTAACTTTTTTGCCGGGCTTTGGTCGGAAGCGGTCGCGGTCAGCAAAAATGGTTTAGCCGTCATTTGCGGAAACGGTGTTCGCTGGCTATATTGCGTACGTGGTTTTTTATAGTTATAACGAGGAATATATCGGTGATATACTGCGAAGGTCACACACGGAGATGAGTTCCAGCGCCAACACCCCTGAATGTTTTGTCCGGGTCATCATGCAGCGCAGTGATCCGGTCGTGTATCGTGTCCAGTCTTTTCCTTGTCGAATTGGCCGATTGCCGGGCAATGACATTGTCATCAGTGACAATTCTGTGTCAAGCCTGCATGCTGTCCTGGCGTTGACCGGCAACGGTGACATTCAACTGGAAGACCAGTGGAGCACAAACGGCATTTATTATGAGACGCAGCGGGTCAGCCAACTGGTGATTGACCATCCGGCCAAGGTGATGGTGATCATGGGCCGGGTGCGCCTGGATATCAGCCTGGAACCGGCTGATGTCGCCGTCGAAGGACAGCCGATGCGGATTTTGGACGGCAGTCGGCCGCCGCTTAGCTCAGCTGAGGCCTCTGATGACTCCGAGTCGCAGCCGCTGCCTGGGGCGACGGCGGCGACTGGGCGGCGGAGCAGCGAGCCTGCGCCGGCAGCAAAGGCTTTGGCTGACGATGAGCCGCAGTATCCCGCCTCGTCCCCGGCAGCCACGATTTCGCGCTCAGCGTCCAGCGGTCGGCAAGGCATTATCTGCCCGCACTGCTGGCATCGTTTTACGGTGGACGAATTTTTGTTCATCGCCCGGCACCAGAGCTTGATTGGAGACTCAGTGCTGGGTGCGGACGCGGCTAAGCGCTTCCTGCCATCGCGTTTCACTCCTGAAGGCAATGCTTTGGACGCGGAGGGCATGAGCTGTCCGGACATGGCCTGCCCGCGCTGCCATTTGCGTATCCCGCAGGCGGCCAGCGAGATGCCGCCGTTGTTTCTGTCAATCGTCGGCGCTACCGCCAGCGGCAAGTCGTATTTTCTGACCAGCATGACCTGGGACCTGCGCAACACCCTGCTGCATAACTTCGCTATATCGTTTACCGACACGGACGCAGTCAACAACCAAATCCTGAATGATTTTGAGGAGACGGTTTTCCTTCATCCGGACGCTGATGAGCTGGTGGCGCTTCGCAAGACCGAGCTCCAAGGCGAGTTGTACAACCAGGTGTTGATGGACAACATGCTCATCAACCTGCCGCGGCCATTTTTATTCACGGTAACGCCGGCCGAGCATCATCCGCAGTACGAGACGGTGCGGGAGAGCATGTCGCGTACCCTGGTTCTGTATGACAATGCCGGCGAGCATTTCGAGCCGGGCATGGATTCGGTGGATAATCCGACGACGCAGCACCTGCTGCATTCAGACACGATTTTCTTTTTGTTTGACCCGACCAAGGATGTCCGTTTCCGCCGCCGTCTGAGCGGGGTGATGGACCCGCAGCTGGCAGCCAAGGCCAGGGTTCAGCGCCAGGAAATCATCTTGACCGAAATGATCAACCGGATCAAAAAGTACTCTGGCATGCGGAGCAATCGCAAGACCGGCAAGATGATGATTGTCGTAGTCTCCAAGTTTGACGTGTGGAAGCAATTGCTTGATTTTGACCTGCCCGAGGAACCCTGGGTCTGGGAGCCGAAATACAACACCTGCGCTTTGGATGTGCCGTTGATCAAGAATGTCTCGTTCGCGCTGCGGCATTTGCTGGAGCGCATCTGTCCCGAGGTCGTGTCCACGGCCGAGTCATTTGCCGGCGACGTGTTGTATCTGCCGAACAGCGCCCTTGGACACAGCCCGGAAATCAACCCTGACACCGGCATGATTGGCATCCGGCCGCGGGACGTGGCGCCGTTCTGGGTGTCGGTGCCGATGCTGTATTTCTTCTATGAGCGCGGCTTCATACCCGGTGTGCCGGACGCGCGGAACCCCCAGCCGGAAGTCGAGGCCACTTGCACGCTGTCCGGCGACATCTATTTCGTGATGCTTCCGGGAATGACCAAGCCGTTGCAGATACCGCTTTCCTATGCCGGCTATCCCTTGCGTTGTCCAGGCACGGATATGTGGTTTACGATTCCTCCTTCCGATGCTGACGAAGGCGGACGGCGCGGCTGAGTGGCTGCGGTCGTGGAGACGGTCTATGGCGTATGAATTGATCTACACATCCGCAGAGCGCGGTTTGCGCCCTGGGACGCGTGGCTTCTGCACGGTGGCCTTTACGCGCGGCATGCCGCCGCCGCAAGTGCAACTCCTGGAGGCGATGAGCGCCTACAAGAACCTGTATGGCGTGCATGAAGCGCAGTCAGGGCCGGAGCCGGTGTCCTGGAACCATTATCGCAATAATTTGGCTGGCCGCGATGTGACCATCTTATCGCGGGTCGGGCCGACAGCGGCTGATCACACCGGCCGTACGAACAAATTGGCGCACCATGTCCTGGTTGCGGCGCGCGAGCGAGCCGCGGGCGGCCCGGTATGGGTGAGCCAGCAGCCGGGCTTTTTTGTCGATGCATGGGATGAGCCGGCGCATTACTTGGAGATGCCGAAGACGATTCCGTCAGGCGACAGCAGTGGTGATAAAGCCGTTGCCTGGGAGAGTCTGACTGGCGACGCTGGGCAGGCGTCTTGCCTGGCTGAAGCATATCTGGCCAATCCTTCCGGGGTTGTGCTGGTGGTGTTTACGCCAGGGATGGACATGTTGTCGTTGCTGGGGGAATCAATGGCTTTGCTGCCGCCGTCAGTGCGCTGGCAAGTGACTTACAGCACGTATTTTACTGGTCTTTCGGCTGGGTCGACGTGTTGTTGGCGGTGTTGCGTGGCCGACTCGGTTGTCAGCCGTGAGACCAGCCGTCTGCCGGGAGTGAAGATTATTGACTTGACGGCGCCGTTGCCGGCAGTTCCTGCTGGTCGATTGGCTGACTTGGCCAGGCAGGGCCGTCCTGCCGGGGCCAAGCCGGTGGTTGAGGAGCCTGCGCCGCTGCCGCGGCAGCGTTCCAAGCCGGCCGCTGGGCGTCATCTGAATATGTTGAATTTGAAGCCTAGAAAGCCCGATTGAGAAAGACGTTCGGCGTCAGGGCAGCCAGGGCAGCGGCCAGCAGTTATGAGCATCATTTAGTTAAGGTATAAGGAATTCCGGATGAGCCCAGAACAGCAATTAGTTCGGCAGATTTGTCAGGCGATGTCTTCCGGGACATTGGAGCGCAACGCCCATCTTCAGGATTTGGCGGTTCAGTTTGCGGAGTTGTGTCAGAAGGCCAATGACCGCCTGGTTCGTTGTGCCGATTATCTTGACAAAGGCATGCGCTCAGAAGCCGTTCATGAGGCGCGGACGTTGCCGGATTTGCTGGCGCTGGCGGAACTTCTTGAGTTTGACGGGGTGAAGAAATGGCGGAATATCTGCGCTGATTTGGAGTTCCCCCCGGCGCCGCAGCTGGATGCCGGACGGCTGGCGCGCTTGCGCGAGGCATGCGTGCGGGTAGGGGAATTGGAGCCGCTGCTGAAGGAGTATCGACGCGCCGTTTACCAGGGAGACCATGACGCCTGCATCGGCGTGCTTCGTAAGCTGAGGAACGTTGATCCCGACAATCCCAGCTGGGAAGTCAATCTGCGCCCCCTGGAGGAAGCGTCCCTGGAGAACTGGTGCGCCTGGGCAGAGTCCGCCCTGGAAGAAGACGACCGAGAGCGACAGCGAACGATTTACGAAGAGCTGACTCATCCGATGAGGACGGTGCCAGCGCCGGAAGAATTGCTTTACCGACTGCGCGTGGCACTGTTGTCTGAACGCTCGCAGGAACTCCTGGCAGTAGGCCGGAAAGTCCAGTCTAAACTGCAAGATGCCCTGACTAGTGAAGATGGCGTTGAGGTTGAGGCCGCATTGGCAGAAGCGTCAGACTTGGCAGCGGACGAGGCGTTTTTGAAGCTTCCCCCCGGTTGGGAGGACGACCTGGCTGTTGGCCGCGCTTTTTTGGAGCGGCTGGAGCGGCAGCGAGCCAGCCAGGCCGAATTCCGGGCGGAAGTCGAGGCGTTGCAAGAGAAAGTGGCGGATGGAAGCACGAGCGAGTTGGAGTTGCGCCAGGCTTGGGAGCGGTTGTTGAGCAGTGGACAGCCGTTGTCAGACTTGTTGCGCCGGCAGGTTGAAGAGCGCCTGGCCGCGATGGTGCGGGCGCGGCAGCGGAAAGCCCGGTTGACAGTTGTGCTCAGCGTGACGGCCGTTGTGGTCGTGTTGGCGGCGGTCGGATGGATTTTGTACAGCGTCCAGGCATCCCGTCAGAAAGCTGCCATGATGGCGGAGATGGATCAGTTATTCAAGAGCGGCGAGTATGGCGCCTTGCAGCTATATATGGACGGGCTGCGGCAGTCGGCGCCTGAGTTCCACCAGAGTCCGAAAGTCTCTGATTTGCGTCGTCAGCTGGAGCGGGTGTTGACGGAGCGAGAGGGGTATCAGGCTCGTTTTGAGCAGATGAAGCAGGAATGGGAGGGGATTCGGCGTTCGTATGAGCAGGCCAACCCGGAACGCGTCCAGCGTTTCTTGGAAGAAGCCAGGAATGTGGTGCAGACGTTGGGGCGAGAGGCTGTTCAGCAAGTCCAGTCATGGCAGCAGGGCTGGGAGCGCTGGCAGGAGCGCCGCCGTCTGCAGGCCGACCAGGAGTTGCGGCGGGTGGCCGGGCAGATTTCGGCGGCTGTCCAGGAAGCCCGGAAGCAGCCTTTTACCCGGGCGGAATTAGAGCAGGAAAAGTTAGATGGGCTCAAAGCGTTGTTGCAGGATGCCCAGGCGTGTTATGCCTTAGGCAGCGTTGAGGCTAAAGGCGAACTTGACGCGGCCCGCGAATTGTTGGCCGGCTGGGAGCGGGAAAAGCAGCAGCGGGAGGAAGAGGCTGCGGCTCGCCAGGAAGAACTTGCCCGCCAGGAAAAAGAGCTGCTGCGGTCGTTGCCAGACTTGGGCCGTTATCGCCAGCAGCTGACCCGCATGGTCGCGGCCCTCGGCGAGGAAGACCCGGTCAGCCTGGGCTGTAAGCGCTGCCTGGCCCAATTCGGTTCATACGAGGGTGCGGTTGTCTTGCAGGGATTCAGGATCAGTTCCTGGCCATTGCCTGAAGAGACGCTCGAACGCCTGAGGAGCCTGGTCGGCGATGGCGGGGCAGCAGTGCAGACGATTTGGGAGAGCGACCTCA
>JAAZKI010000496.1 GCA_012799905.1 Lentisphaerota bacterium
GCGGCCCAGTCGATGTTCTGCATAATTATGATCAATATGGCAGAAAAATATTGATCGATGGAACCATTAAAAACTAATCTCAAGGCATAGAAGGAAAAAAGCGTGAAAGCGAAAATATTTTTTGCAGTGATGATATTGCTTGGCACTTTGTTTTCGCTATCTGCTGATGAGTCAGAGGTGGTTTTGTACGAGGCCGGCCGAGCCAATTCTTTTGATTTTATGTGCAGCACTTGCACTTGGATTGAAGGCTCCAATGCCAAGCCGGTGTTAGCTTTAGTGGAGCGCGGTGGGGAGCAATGGCTGCAAGTCAATTCAGAAGGAGACAGCGGCCAAGGCAGAGCGGTTATGTCGAAGAAAGAACAGTTTTCGGCCCTAGTGCCGGAGGACATGGTCGCTCGGGGGGTGGCCATTACGATTGACTATCCACGCGATGATTTCAAAAAACTTCCGATCATTTTGTATTTCAAGGATAAACGTACCTTTACGCATCACCTGCCCCTCGAAAAAGGAGTCAACACCTATTATTTCGACAAGGGCTATACGCGCACCGGCATCCCGCAAACCTGGAGCGAGTTACAAACAGTTGTCTTGACAGTTGCGGCAAATTTCCCAGAATTCTACTTAAAAAAAATGTCTATTCAACTACACCCCAAACAAACTTCCGAGAAATGGATTGAGATTATCCGTAATCGGAAAGTAGCCGAGGTGCTTCCAGGCCAGGGCAGCACTGCGCTTGATTTTGGCCGCAACTCACCCTTCCAAGTCAAAGTCGGCTATGACCGGGAGAATTTGTATATCGACAGCGAAGCAGCGTTCCCGGAGCGCCCCAAAGCGACTTTCCAGCCTGGAGACAAGACAGGGTCAGTATGGGCAGATGAATTGACGGAATACTTCTTCAGCGCCTGGAATGACAACCTGAAATATATCCAGTTCGTAACCAATATGAATGGAGCGACCTGGAACAGCATTACTGACTTCGATCTTACCGCAGCTGCGGTCATTCGCAAAACCGGTGACTGGCAGCTAGGGCATGACAAAAAAATATCCTGGGAAGATAGCAAGTGGAAAACGAAAGCTGTTTTCCCATTTGCCGAGTTGAAATTTAATCTGTCTGAGCAGCGCTTCATGGGATTTCAGATAGCCCAGGGCTATGGACGCGACTGCGGCGACAAATATGTCACCCAGGTATGGGATGAAACAAAGCGTTTTCCCGAAACAACTCACTTTGGCGTTCTGGTCTTCAATCAGCAGCCTTTTGGCTCCGGCGCCGTCACCTTGCCGCAAAAGTTATTGGCGACAATGGACCAGAACAGCGAAAAAATCGATTTCTGCTTGAGTATAACTGCAACCGACTTTGCTGCCGGGAATTATACATTGCGTAAATACGTTGCTGCTGCCAGAAACTCATTCACTGAGCTGCCTGAAGAAAAAATAGCCCTGACCGGTGAAAAACAATCCATTGACGTACAGTTTACCGGCTGCGTCAACTTAAATGGAGTCTATTCACTTTACCTTGCCCTGGAGAACGACAAAGGCAGCCAGCGCTTAGTCGCAGTAAATTTTGACAATAGCAAGCCCCTGGTCAGCATGTTCGGAAAGCCGGTTTTCTGCCCTGAGCCGAAAAAAGTCATTTGGAAGGACGGCGTCTTCCTTGCTGGCCAAAATTCGCAATTATCCCTTGCTGCCAACGCCTCAGCCAGAACTAGGAAGACAGCAGAGATTTTTGCAGAAAAGCTATTAGGCTTTGCTGGGCGATACCGAATTCAGGCAGGCGCTGACAGCGGCATTGTGCTGCAGGTGGCGCCGACAGCGAACTTCGATGGCAAAAAGCAATCTCTCCAGCCAGAGGGTTATTGCTTGCAGATATCGCCAAAAAAAGTCATTATCACCGGGGCGGATGAGCCTGGTCTTTTCTATGGCTGCATAACGTTTATGCAAATGCTGCGCCAACCGATGAAACGGCAGGACAATGCACCAGTTCGATGCGCAGAAATCTTGGATTATCCTGACCTGGAAAGACGCTTTACCAACCTCTTGCACCCATGGCAATTCTTCGGGCGCGAATTCAAGGAAAGAAGGACTATCGATTATTTAATCGCCTGGGCGGATAAATATGTTGCCGGAACCAAGCAAAATTTGTTTAGCGTGGATATAGCGTCTCTCGTTCAATACAAACGCCGTCCTGAATTTAATTCATCCAATTGCCTATATTCTCTTGACGACCTGGGGAAACTGGCTCAGTACTGCCGTGATCATTTCATTGAATTTGTCCCTCGCTTGCAAACTGGCGGTCATGCCAACTGGTGGCTGCTCTATGTGCATCCGGAGTTGCGGGAAAAAGGCTATCGCAATACTGCTGATGTCACCCATCCTGAACATAATAAGATCGTCTTTGACTGCATGCTGGATGTGATCGAGGCAACCAAATGCAAATTCATCAATATCGGCGGCGATGAATGGTGGCATAGCCCTCACCCGGAAGAAAGTCCTGACGATTTACTGCGGGGTAAAACCCGTGCCCAAGCCTTTTTGGATTTCCATCTTGCCGTCATGGCGTTTGCCCGAGAAAACCATGTCGAGGTCATGATGCATGCGGACATGCTCGACCCGTATCACAATGGCGTTCGCTATGATTTGTACAAGATAATTGATGATATGCCAAAGGATTTGATTATTCTGCCCTGGGCTGGCGGCAATTTCGACCGAATGATCATGTATTTTGTCGATAAAGGCTTCCGGACTTGGCCCAATCCTACCGGAGTCTGGTTCCCCAATCGCTCTCGCAAGCAAATAGGCGGCTTTGGCAACAGCGTTTATTCCTTTGCCTCGTCCCTGCAAATGGGTTCTGCCGCCAGGGCAAGTTATGCAAACAATCTCTTGCGCGGCGCGGAATATGCCTGGAACGCATATTCAGACAACGGAAAGAATCTGACTGAGGCAATAAGTTCCGGCTTGCTTCCTGCCTTGATGGAGCAATTTGCCGAGCCTGCGATTCCGAGCGGCAGCCAAGAGGTTCTGCCTGTGTCTCTCCGCCAGGCGTTCAACACCGACTTCAATCAGTTGCTGCGGAAAAAAGAACCTGGAAAATATGTCAGCGACGCGCAACCCATCAAGCTTCCGGTGGGGCAGGCCAATATTGGCAATCTGCCCATGCTGCTAAACGACGGCAAGTTCAATTGCATCAGAATAGGAAAAGATGAATCAGTTTCCTTGCCTTTGCATGCCAAGTACGCCTCTCTGCTGTTTCTGCATGCAGTCAGAACTGATGAAGAATTCCTAAAGAAGCATGCCAGTCAACTCAGTTGGCGTCAATGGATTTATGGCCGCCCGGCCGGAGACTATGTCGTCAATTATGCTGATGGGACAACCTCGCTTATTCCGCTGCGACTGGATGACAATATCAACTTTGCCGGCATTAAACCGGAATGGCGTTCCTGCCTGAATTGTCGCTATATCATGCCTTTGAAAGATGTAAACGGCAATTATCAATTCCTCTACCAATACGAATGGACTAATCCATATCCAGAGAAGGAAATCAGTTCCGTGGTATTGCAGCAAACCGTCGTGGATTTCGATTTGCTGCTGTTTGCCATATCTGGACGCAAGCTGAAACCGTAAAGCACATCGGAGTCACCGACATTCTCTCTTCTCCCAACGCTCCCGGCGAAAAATCAGACCACTGAATTGAGGTGTTTATGATGCGGAAAATGACCATCCTGTTAAGTCTCGTGCTGGCGTGATCAGCGTTTGCCGAGGAGGAAGCGCGGCTCCAAGCTAATTGGGAGCTGTTGCAGAAAAACCAGATCGAACTGCTGCCTGCGCCTAAATTCCTGGAGCTTGGGGCTGCGCGGCCGGTGCAGCGCCTGGTGTTGAGCGGACTGCCGGAGGCGAAATACCGCGCTGCGATTGCGGAGGAACTGGAAAGCCGTCTGGCCGAACTTAACTCTCCCATCAAACTGGAGTTTGCCGACAGACCAGCGCCCGGGGCGTTCAACCTGATCCTGGCGGCATGGGATGAAAAGTCCGCCGAGGCCAGGAAAATCCCGTTCAACGAAGACAGCCGTTTTGAGCAAGCCTATACATTGACCCCAACCTCCAACGGCATTATCTTGTGCAGCAAGGGCGACCTTGGCTTGCTGTATGCCGCCGTGACCATGCGCGCCTTGATTGCACCGGGAAAAACGGCGTGCAGCTGTATCCGGCGGCCGTCTCGGACTGGCCGGACTTTGCGCTGCGCCGGGTCGGCATGAGGTTCAACATGTTCGGGCAGCCGAGGACAAACGACCCGGAACAGTGCCTGGGGATTATGCAACAAGTCGTCAAATGGGCGCTACGCCGCAAAATCAATGCGTTCGCGGCCATGCCGTACACGCCTTATCCTCCGGATATTGTCCGACTGAACGCCAAGCCGCCTTATTACGATGCGAAGGCGGCGGCGCTCATGAAGCAGGTGACCGACTATGCGCGCGCCAACGGCATACTTGCAGGACGCACAGGCGGCGGCATCGGAATAGCAAGCATGTCCCATGCAGAGGATGCCGCTGACCCGCGCTTCAAAGGCATGGTGTTATGCAATAGGAGGCTGGCGACCTGGGCGCACCTGGACTGGCACCGGGAGATCAACCTGCGCCATGCCGAATTCATCAAAACCTCCGGCTTTGCCTTTTTCAACCACCACGGCGTGGACGGCGGCGGGCCGAACGACCCGGAAGTGTGGAGCAGGCGCGATCCCGCCACCCGGGAACTCTACGGCGACGACCGGGTCAAGGCCAACCTGGCCCTCTGGAAAACAATCCGCAAATGCTTCCAAGGCACGGGAGTGGAGCTGTCCATCTCGCAATATCCATATGTCGGCTGCTACCTGACCACCGACGGCGTTCGCCAGACCCTAAAGCTGGCCGACACCCCCGCCGCCCGGGAAACCGCCGCAAAAGTCGCTCAACGCAACATCGACTACCTGCGGCGGCTGGACAGCGTCCTGCCGAAAGACATCGTCTTCACCCTGCGGGAAGGAACTACCGAGGAGATGAAAGCCTTCTACGATGCCGCCCCGCAACGCCCAATCAAAGTCTATTGGGAAGCGAGGAATAGCATTCGCGATGTCGTACCATTGCTGAACCCCGAAATCGCCATGGTGAAATCGTCGTTTGTGACGCCGCGCAAGGCGGATTTAAAGCTATGGCTTTCGGACGACTATGAATTCTGGGAACAGAGCAAGGCTCTTTTCGCTGAATTCAGCTGGAACCGCAACTTCCCGGGAAACCGCGACTTCAGCCGCGAGGACTTCCCAGTAGGCTATCCGGACGACTTTCTGCGCACGCTGGCCCGCCGTGCGGCCGAGGGACTTTGGGGAATGACCTACGGGCCAAGGCTGGCACCGCTTTTCGAAGACATGACCTCGCTGGCATACGCCTACGACCCGGTTGGATTCAGCAAGCAACGCGTTCACACCAAAATCGACGAGCCGGCCTATCTCAAACGCAACCGCGAAGCACTCCAGCGAGCGGAAAAAGCCGCTGACGCGGTCTTCGCGGAAGTCTCTTCCTCGCCCGCGAAACAGCAGCTGTTCAGCCCTGGAAGCTATCCGTATTTCCTGGACCTGCTCCGCATGCTGAAAGGCGCCAGGCTCTACACGACTATGCACCAGGCAGTGTCCGAGCTGGAAAGCCTGGCCAAGTCGGGAAAAATGAAGGAATGCGAAGACTTCTACGCCAAGGCCACAGCCCAGCTGAAGGCCATGGAGCAGGAATACCGCCGCGCCATGGCTGCCCTCGACCAAGCGCCCACTCGAACCGATTTCAGTTCTTATGGGAAATGGAGCCTGAAAGCATCCAACTTCCGATTCGTCAACCTGCTCTCCCCGAACCTGGCTGCCATGCAGAAGCAGCTTGACGACGCGTTCGGGAAACGCCAGTCCCTCTTCGCTCTGTACAATGTGCCGGACTGGTACAGCCAATACAACCGCTACTATTTTTTCAAGCGCCTCGTCGCCGGGCCGGAAGACTACACCTGGAAGCACTTCTTTGGGCACAAAATCTTCAACTTGGCGCCGAACCCGGTGGAGTTCCGCCTCCGCCGCGCCAAAAACGGACTGGTCTTCTCCGGGACGATTATCCAGCCAAAGCCTGAGGCTTATTCGTGCAAGGCGGTTTCGTTCCGCGAATGGCCTAAGGGTGACAGCGCCGGCATCCACCTCCTGCCATCTGGCTCCTCGACTGCGTTGCAGGTGGTCGTGGGCAGCTCTGGCGGAGCGTTCGTCTGCCGCCATACCACCGCAGAAAACGGCATTTCCACCTCGACGCCTTGTGATCTGAACCTAGTTCCCGACGTCAAACGCACCCCTGGCGGCTGGGAGTTCTCGCTTGAGATTCCTTTCAGCGTCCTGGGTGCCGAACCCGGCAAGGACTGGAAAGCATTGTTCGAATACAACGAAAACAACACGCCCTACGCCAGTGCGTTTGCTGACGGCAAGCGCTTCCCCGACTCTTCGTTCTGGCAAACGCTGATGTTTAGCACACAACCCGCCTGGCAAGCAGACATTTTGTTGAATTCCGGGGAGGTCAGCCTGAAAGACCAGACCCACGCCACCGGCACCGGCACTCTGGTCACACTCCAGCCGCGCCTGGAAACGACCTCGCCGATATTTGTCAAAAGCTTCACTGCAATCATCCGGGATGCTGACGGCCAGGCGCTTAGCGAGCTGCTCCAACTCACGGAAAATCGTTTTGTGCCGCTCTGCTGGTCGCCCGATGCGCCACTCGGCGTGCAGCTGGACGTCTCCCACCCCGGCATTGTCATGGAACTGACGGCAGCCTACCAAGAAGACGGCGTCGAGAAGCAGGCTGTTCGCACCCTCTTTGCCGGAAAGATCGCGCTCAGGGGCACGCCCTTGCCGGATGGTGCACCCACCATGCGAACCCCGTTCATCCGCTCGGAAAAGCTGACCCAGAAGCAAGGCGCCTTGAGCTTTACGTTCCAGCCCGACTGGAATTTCTCCCAGTTTGCGCCGCCCGTACACAAGTGCCTTTTCCACGCCGGGCCGCAGCTGAAGCCCGGCAACTTCAACTGGAGAAGCGCCATGCTGATCCGCTACCACCCGAGGTTCCAACGCTTTTATTTCACCCTCACCAACAAAGTCCGAAACACCCTAATCGTCTCTGGGAGACCGGAAAACTGGGACGGCAAAAGCCCGCTGGAAATCGCTGTATCGTGGAACATGACCGGCGAAAAGCCGCAAATGGCGCTCTTCTTCAACGGAATCAAGGCGGCAGACACCCCGAAAACTTGGGACGACAAGGAACTGCAAGTGCGCTTTGTCCCGGACGAATTGCCCTACCCGCTGTCGTTCGGCGCACTGAACTCAGGTGACGACTATGCTGACGGAACGATTGGAAAAGTAAAAATCAAAGCACAAGAAAATTGAGAATTTTTGCAACGTCTTTCCTATCCTCACAGAAAACGCCAATCATAGAAAGGGTCCAGCACTATGAAAAAGAAAATCTGGAAAGAGCATTTCACCCTTATTGAGCTTCTCGTCGTCATTGCGATCATCGCCATTCTTGCTGCGATGCTGCTGCCGGCCTTGAGCAAAGCGCGTGAAAAGGCGCGCGGCATCGCCTGCACCAGCAACGCCAAGCAGATCGCCATGGCCAACATCATGTATGTAGATGACTATGATTCCGTCTTGAGCCATGGCCAATATTCGGCGTATACGGGAGTCACACCCAACGTCCCTGCGGTCAAAGCCTGGCGCAACGGCGCCGAGGTCACCCTGATGTGGTTTGATAACCTCGAAGACTATACGGGCGACTATAAGGTCTTCAACTGTCCGTCGAAAACCAATCTCGACGTCCTCTCCGGACGCCCCGGCTACGGTTGGCCCCGCAACGGCATGCCCTACCGGCCGTACTCCCACAACGCAGGCGTACTCGTCAGCAGCTATAACTACCCCAGCGAGGTCATGGTCTTCACATGCCATTGCAACACCGTCGATATCGGCTACTTCGCCAGCAACTACTACAGCACGACCTACTCCATGTACGTCTACAACCCGGTCTCATACTTAGCAAATTACCCCGACCTCTGGGATTTGGCCAACGGCCTCTATGGCCATGTCGGCGACCTCCACAACGGCGGCTCTAACATCGGTCATCTCGATGGACACGTGTCATGGTTGAAAAGAACCTCCTTCCTCGACACCAGCACCGCCGGTCGACGGCTCTGGGGAGTTATTAAATAAAGCGTGTTAGAAGGGATAGACAGAAAAGCAGTTAATGTGCAAAATCTGGTGATGCGCACTTGCAGTCCTTGGCCGCAATCATTACGTTTTCTATACGTCGTTCATTAGTAGCTTCCATTCTTTTTCCGAACCAGGAGAAATCAATGCACAAGGTTCAAGAGAATCTCGAAAGGCACATGACGGAATTGTGTCTGCGCATCGGCTCACGGCACATCGGCTCCCCAGGAGAAGCAGCCGCAGCAAATTATATTGAACAGACCTTCCGAGAGTACGGCTATCCGACCTTTCGGGAAAGCTATCCTGTCACAGGCTGGGATTTTAAGTCGTTTGAATTTTATAACCTGACCCGGAAACGCGCAGTTCCCGCCGCAACCGCGTGCTTCTTTTCGAATGCCGTGGAAGTCGAGGGAAAACTACTGTGGTTGAAACACAAAGATTTGGATCGATTGGCGGAATGTTCCGTATCAGGCAGGGTCTGTATGCTGGAGTGCTGGAGCGGGGAGAGCCATGTCAAAGGCCGAAATCAAATTGCAGAGAAGCTTGATTCCCTCGGCGCGGCAGCAGCGATTTTTATCAGCACTAACCACACGGCACTGGCGCCAAGCACAAAGATACAGCGGTCTCCGTTTTTGCAGCAACTCGGAACCCTTGCAGTATCGGAAGAAGGCGCGTACGACCTGGCAGCGCATAAAGACGACCTGTACCGCATCGCCATCAACGCAAAATGTTTTCCGCACAATTCCAGCAACATCATCGCCCGCCGCGACGGAACTGGCGGCAAAGGCGTGCTGGGCGCTCATTATGATACAGCGCCGCTGATTCAGGGAGCAGGAGACAATGCAACGGGAACAGCAATGCTCCTGGAAATGGCGCGCCTGCTAAAAAACAGAAAACCTGGAATCACGCTTGATTTCGCGGCATTCTCCGCAGAAGAGTATATCCCTGACACGCTGCCTCCGGGAAGCGAAGACTATTTGAAACGGCATGGAAAGGAAGATTTGCGCTGGTTCATGAATTTTGACGACTTCGGACTCCTGATCGGAGAGCCTATTGTCAAAATCGGCTATCCGGAAAAATTGCCGGGACTTCAACCGGTTGGAATTCCTTTCGCTCCTTCAAATCAGTGCGGTGACGACAAGGGATTCTATCTTGCCGGAATCCCGACTATCTGGTATTATGACAAATCACCGTTCTACCAGCTCCATACAGCCATGGATACTATCGACAGAATCGACTTTGAAAAAATGGCCTTCGGAGTGCTGGATGCAGTCGAACTCTTTGGCCAACTGGAGAAGATGGCATGAGCATTCGAGACTTTAAACAAATTGACGGCGTCACTCTGCAATGGCCAGCGGTCACACTTGCGTTCCCAGGACAGAAATACATTCTCGAAAACGAACTTTACGAGGATGATGATATCCGCATTCAGGTTTCGTTGAAAAAGAAAGACGGCATCTGGGTCAAGCATCTGGACGTGACGGCAAAACATCCGATGCCGACGCCCGACTACGTGGAGACAGACCGCCAGAGCGTACCTGACCCGGAGATGCGTCTTTGCGGATATATCAACGCACAAAAACGGGGGAAAAAATCCAATCCCGAGGAGGAAGGCGCTGGCGAGATTCCCGGCTGCGGCTACCCGCTGATCGGCGATAAAATCTTTGTCGGGCTAGTGCATCAGGCGGGATTTGCCGTCATTGAAAAACAGGACGAAGCTTCGACGACCTATTCCCTGCGCCACCATCCGGTCTGGAACGGGAACCGTTTGGAAACTTTGGATTCCGTTTTCTGCGTTTCTGAAGACCCGAAGCGTTCGTTTTCCGATTACATCGACCGTGTCCGTGCGCCGATTGAGCTAAAGCCATTCTTTGCCTTCTGCTCTTTCTGGTCAGACCCGTATCTTGGCAATTATGAATACGCGGTTACAGGCGAGGCAATGCAGCGTTTCATTGCAGCCTATAAAAAACTCGGGATTAAGCCGGATGTGTTTACCTTTGACGCTGGTTGGCAGAAGCGGAAAAGCTTTTTTGAACCGAAGCCCGGCCTGGAGTTTGAAAACTACCCGCATTTGAGTCTTTGGATTTCCCACAATGGCCCGATGGGCATTTCACCGGAGTTTCTCAAACAGCAAAAAATCGCTGTCGGCGAAGGATACAGCTCTGCTTATTGCGGCAAAGATTATGGAGTTCTGCTGGACCCAGCGCTCGAAAGGGCGCTGACTAAGCGTTTCTGCGAGCTGGCGCGACATTGCCGGCACTTCAAAATCGACTGGGACAATGATTGCGCCACAGCGCCGGAATTTGCGGAAAAATATCCGACGCGCAACCACGTCCGGGAAGCCTCGCTTAATGCCATGAACCGAATTATGGCGACTGTCCGCGCCGTCAATCCGAGCATCATCGTCCGCAACGGCTGGTGGCCTTCTCCCTGGTGGCTGCTGCACGTCCAGCACGTATTCCTGAGCCAATCCGGTGACAGCGAGTACGCAAGTCTGCCGACCCGTCACCAGAGAGCCTCAGCCGCGACCCATCGCGATTTGATGTATTATAATCACCTGCTCCGCGATCACACGATGATTCCGCTTTCGAGTTTCGACAACCACGAATTTCCAAATTCGATTCGAAACGCCTTCGCGGACACCGAAGGTACGTGGGCGGACAATATCATGCTCTGTCTGTTGCGGGGGAGCACCTACTTCTCATGGACCATCCAGCCGGAAAGCCTGACCCCATATCAGGCCGATGTGATGAAACAGGCAATGGCGTTCGCGCGAGCCCACGCAAAGCATCTTTTTGTCCGCGCCGGGCGTATGTTCGGCGGCAATCCGGGACTGGGTGAAATCTACGGCTTCCTTCAGCCAGGCGACAAGGAGTCATGGTGCGTGCTGCGTAATCCCGCACCGATGCCGCAAACATATACGCTTCCTGATGACTTCAAATACGCCACGCAATTCTATCCGAATTTTCGAAAACTTGAACGCGAATTTGTGATGCTCCCAGAGGAAGTCAAGGTTCTGATTCTCACGGAAAAACCGCTGAAGCTTCCGTATGACATTCCGTTCCAAGTATTTCAGAATCAGAGCAACGGGAAGTTTGACTACTATTTCCCAGCCAGCCGAACCGTGTCTAAAAAGATTCAGCCCATGGTCGCCGAGCTGCATCAAATCAAGGAGCTTCTCTTTGAAAAAATCGCCTGGGCTGAAAACAGACGCAATCTCTTTTTCAC
>JAAZKI010000480.1 GCA_012799905.1 Lentisphaerota bacterium
AAAGGATTTTTCTCAAAACGGCGTTTATGTGTCACCCCTGGCGGGGCTCAAAATTATTATACGCCTCACCCAGGGCTTCGCTTCGCTCACCCTGGGCTTTTATGTTGCTGGCCCTTTGGGCCGCCAGGCTTACACACGACAATCAGCGTCCATAACGTTCACAGCCGCGAAGCGGCAAAAGCCCGGAGGGCGACACATAAAAGCCCAGGGTAAGCCGGGCCGCCAAGCCCGGCGCAGCCCTGGGTGAGATGGCATAGATTTGGAGCCCTGTAAGGGTGACACATAAATTAGGCTGTGGACACTATAGTCCACCCTAAACCTTTCGTGGTTAAAAACAATTTTGGACACCCTCTAAATAAACACCACGGCAGCATGATTATCGCTACGGGCATCGACATCATTGAAATCGAACGCTTCCAGAAAACCTTGGAACGCTACGACCGGCTTTTCCTTGACCATATCTTCACCCCCGAAGAGCAAGCCGCCGCCCCAAGCAACGACCGCGCCCGCGTAACGTATTTCGCAGCGCGCTGGGCAGTCAAGGAAGCCGTCTCTAAAGTCCTCGGCACTGGCATCGGCGAGCATTGCGCCTGGACTGACATCTCGGTGCAGCGCTCGCCGCTTGGCAAACCGTCCGTCACTCTCACCGGCAACGCCGCCGTAACCGCCAAACAGCTCGGCATCGCCGTCATCCACATCAGCATCTCACACGAACGACATTATGCCTGCGCCGTAGCTATCGGTGAATCGCCGTGAACTTTAGACGGCGCAAGCAATACGCCTTTGTGCAAAGATTCGGCTTGGCCTCAGGAGACTGTAACACCCAATCTAAATAAATACTAAGAAAAATATGCTATTATGAATTTGCAATCAACCGGAACGATATGATATTTGTACGTGTCCGGCGCTTTTCTCTGTTGCGTTGCAAAGCAGTTCCAGCCCCTCACTCTCCCACCACCTCCACCGGCTTCAAAGCACATCATCATGGACATCCGCGTCATCTGCGTCGGCGATGAATTGCTCACCGGCGACACCGTCAACACCAACCTGGCCTTCATCGGCGACCGCCTCGCCCAGCTGGGCCTGTCCCTGCAAAGCGAAATCTGCGTCCCGGATGACGAAAACCGTATTATCGACGCCCTCCGCATCTGCCAGAACGCGGATGTCGTCATCATCGTCGGCGGGTTAGGGCCTACCGTTGACGACTTGACCAGGCCAACCGTAGCCAAATTTCTCGACCGCCCCCTCCGCCTCGCCCCGGCCGTCCGGGACCATATCCGCGCCTACTTGGGCATCCGCGCCGCCACTCTGCCGTCTGACGCCCTTGACGTCCAGTCCCATGTTCCGGATGGCGCTCAGGTCATGCCCAACCGCAACGGCACCGCCCCTGGCCTCATCCTGCGCCGCGGCAACACCCTCTGGGCTCTCCTGCCTGGACCGCCGCGCGAACTTATCCCCATGTTCAACCAGGAATTCCTGCCGACTATCCTCCCCCAAGCCAGGGCTGACTGGGACGCGGTCACCCTCCATATCTGCGGCATGCCCGAATCAGCCGTCGAAAAACTGGTGCGAAGCACCCTCGGCGACGCCAGCGGCCTCCATCTGGCCTTCTGCATCAAAAACGACAATATCATGGTTCGCCTGAGCCAGCCCAGTCCTAGCTGGCACGAAAACCTCGAACAAGCCGTCAACGCCCTCCGCAACGCCTTCGGCTACCACCTGATGCCGTCGCCGCACCAAACCGCCGCCGAATACCTTGGCGCTATCCTGACTGAACGCGGCCTAACCGTCGCCACTGCGGAATCCTGCACTGGCGGCGGCGTCGCGGCTGCCCTCACCGATGTGCCAGGCGCTTCAGACTGGTTCCCAGGCGCCCTGGTGACCTACGCCAATGAATGGAAAACACAATTGCTCGGAGTCCCCAAACAAACTATCGACGCACACGGCGCGGTCAGCGAACAAACCGTCCATGCCATGCTGGATGGCCTGCTCAGCACCTATCACACTGACCTGGGCATCGCCACTAGCGGCATCGCCGGCCCCAGCGGCGGAACTCCGGACAAGCCGGTCGGCACCGTCGTCGTCGGCGTCGCCGCTAACAACGCCTGGCGTGAAGTAAAGACATTCCACTTCAACGGCCTCCGAGGCAGCATCCGCGCCCGAACCGCCTCCACCGCCATTAACCTTTTGCTCGCCAACCTCCTGAACCAGCAAGAATAACGATGATTTTACATGCAACTTGTCCAGGCAGTTTGCAAGAACGCCGGCGGGGCAATACGTTAATTGACATTATAACACCGCCAAACAGCAGCTCAAATTCCATCCCTTCCACATAATCACAGCCCAGAAAGAACATCCTCATGGCAAAAGAACCTGCCCAAAACTCGGCCGACGCACGCGAGCGAAACCTTAAACTCGCACTCGGACAAATCGAAAAAGAATTCGGCAAAGGGTCTATCATGCGCCTAGGCGATAGGTCGCATGAGGCCATCCCGGTCATCAGCTCCGGCGCCCTCTCCCTTGACATCGCTATGGGCATCGGTGGCTTCCCCAGAGGACGCATCCTCGAAATCTACGGCCCAGAAGCCTCCGGCAAAACCACCGTCTGCCTGCATGTCGTTGCCAATGCCCAAAAAAATGGCGGCATCTGCGCCTTTATCGACACCGAACACGCCCTTGACCCACGCTACGCCAGAGTCATCGGCGTCAATACCGACGACCTCCTCATCTCACAGCCAGACTGCGGCGAAGACGCTCTCAATATCGCTGAAACTCTCGTGCGCAGCAATGCCCTCGATGTCCTGATCATCGACTCGGTCGCCGCCCTCGTCCCACGCGCTGAAATCGAAGGCCAAATGGGCGACACCCACGTCGGACTGCAAGCCCGGCTGATGTCCCAAGCCCTACGCAAACTGACCGCAATCATCGGCAAAAGCAACACCTGCGTCGTCTTCACCAACCAAATCCGGGAAAAAATCGGCGTCATGTTCGGCAGCCCGGAAACCACCACCGGCGGCAGAGCCCTCAAATTCTATTCCTCCATTCGACTCGAAATCCGCCGCATCGCCACCATCAAAGCCCCGGATGGACAAGCCCAGGGCAGCCGCGTCAAAATCAAAGTCGTCAAAAACAAACTGGCCGCGCCATTCCAGGAATGTGAGTTCGACATCATGTACTCGGAAGGCATCTCCCGGGCCGGATCACTCCTTGATGTGGCTCTGGATATGAAAATCATCGACAAACGCGGCTCCTGGTTCTCCATTGACGACGTCCAAATCGGCCAGGGACGCGAACAGACCAAAAAAGCCATTGATGCCGACCCGGAACTGGCAGAAAAAATCAGGACGAGAGTCATGGAGCGCCTGCCCAGCCGCGCAGCCTTGCCCCATGCCGCCGCCGAGGAAGAAGAAGAGTTCATCGAAGAAGAAGAAACAATCGCTGCTGATAATCCATAATCCACTGCCCGGTGCCGCCCCGTGCAAGCTATCAGGAAACAACCTACTTAGGGTGGCCTACCGTCCACAGCCTATTTTTTTAACCACGAAAAAACACGAAAGGGCACGAAATTTTTTGTTTGGTAATCAGTCACTCATTGATACTCGGAACTCCGGCAAATTACAGAGTCCGGCGCCCCGGATAAGACACTTTAGTGGACAGTGGACAATGGACGGAAGTGGACTTTAATTGACGTTAGTAGACAATGGACTGTGGACGGAAGTGGACATTAATGGAAAGTGGACGTGGACGGTAGTGGATGTTAGTGGACGTTGGTGCTTTCGGCACGTGTCTTGCACAGGCTTCCAGCCGGGACAGATGCATCATGCTTAAAGTCACATTATTTTGCGCCGTAGGCGCTTAACCATGCTTAACCCCAGGCTTTAGCCTGGGGGAAGGCATACCCCAAAACTGGCACCTCGTAGAGGTGCTACAATTAGCGCTGAAAACATATTGTCGGGATTTTGCGCAGGGCTTTTGTTACCTGTTGTATACCAATTACTTGAAGATAGGTTTTCCTGAAATCTTTCACAAAAAACAAGATTCTGGCTGATAGTAGTATGAAACTCTTTTTCTTAGGCACTTGCTCCGGCACCGAACCCATGCCCGGAAGACATCATGTCGCCTGGGTTCTGCAGCTGCATGAAAAACTGTATTGGTTTGATGCGGGCGAATGTTGCTCGCACACGGCTCATGTGCTTGGACTGAATCTGCAAAACATCCGGGCTGTCTTCATCACCCACTGCCACATGGACCATGTCGGCGGACTGGCTAACCTGCTCTGGACTATCCGTAAACTCGACAAGGTTCGCCCACGCCAAGACTTTGGGCCGGTTGACGTCTATATGCCGTCCCTCGCCACCTGGGAAGGCACGATGATGACCCTGGGCGAAACCGAAGGCGGCTTTGCCATCAACTTCCCCCTGAACGCCCACCACGCACAGGCAGGACTTGTCTTCGATGATGGCGCTGTCGTCGTCGAAGCCCTCGAAAACCAACACCTGCCACCCGGAAAATCGCTGTCCTACCGCATTCGGGCGAAAAACAAAACCATCGTCTTTTCCGGCGACGTCCACGCTCTTGAGGAGCTGGAGCCATGGTTCGATGACTGCGACCTGCTGCTCATGGAAACAGGCCACCACAAAGTCGAACCTATCTGCCGCACCATCAGCCAGACCCCCGGCGTCAAACGCCTCGGCTTCATCCATCACGGACGAGAAATCCTCCGCGACCCGGACGCCGCCCTCGCCTTGGCACGGCAATTCCTCGGCGATCGCGTCTTCATCACCAACGATGGCGACAGCATGGAACTGTAAAACAACGCCTGGCGACGCCATGTCCTATCTTGCCGACCTCCATGTCCATTCGCATCTGTCCCGTGCCACCAGCCGGGAATGCAGCCTGGAAGGATTCTGCGCCTGGGCTCAGCGCAAGGGCATCCGTGTCGTCGCCACCGGCGACTTCACCCACCCGGCCTGGGTCGCTGAACTGAAGGACAAGTTGATTGACGCTGGCAACGGCCTGCTGAAACTGCGGCCGGAACTGAAAGCCGAAATCGACTCCAGCGTCCCGCCCACCTGTCGGCAAGACGTTGACTTCATCCTCAATGTCGAAATCAGCTGCATTTACAAGCGCGATGGAGCAACCAGAAAAGTCCACACCCTGGTCTTCGCGCCTGACTTCGATGCTGTTGACGCCATCAACACCGCCCTCGCTAAAATCGGCAATCTCAAGGCAGACGGGCGGCCCATACTTGGACTCGACTGCCGAGACCTGCTTGATATCGTCCTGAACGCTTCGCCCAACGCCTGGCTGGTTCCCGCTCATATTTGGACGCCGTGGTTCTCCATGCTCGGCTCCAAATCCGGCTTTGACTCCGTGGCAGAATGTTTCGGCGACCTGGCCGATGAAGTCTTTGCTGCCGAAACCGGACTGTCTTCTGACATTCCCATGAATCGCCTGGTCAGCAGCCTCGACCGCCTGGCCTTGATCTCTAATTCCGACGCCCATTCGCCTGCCAACCTGGGCCGCAACGCCACCATCTTCCATGGCGACCCGGGCTACCTGGCTATACGCCAAGCCCTGAAAACACAATCCCCAACCGCATTCGGCGGCACCCTCGACCTGTTCCCGGAAGAAGGAAAATATCACCTTGACGGCCATCGCGCCTGCAATGTCTGCCTGGAACCGCAACAGTCGCGAGAGCTTGATAACCTCTGCCCAGTCTGTGGCAAACCACTCGTCCTCGGCGTCCTCCATCGAGTCACGGAACTGGCGGACAGGACGTACGATACCCTGCCGACTAGCCAGATTCCCTATACCTATATCATCCCCCTGCCAGAACTGCTGGCCGAAATCAACCAGTGCGGCGCGACTACCAAAACCGTCACCCGGAAATATGAGGCACTGCTGGCAAAATATGGCCCAGAAGACCATATTCTGCGCACCTTAGACCTGACGCCCCTGCGCCGAACCGACCCGCTCCTCGCAGAAGCAATCCACCGAGTCCGACAGCGAAAAGTCGTCCGCCAAGGCGGCTATGACGGCGAATACGGCCGCATCACGGTCTTCAACGACGATGATCGCAACAAAATCCTCCGCCAAGGCATGCTCATCACCAGCCTGCCAGAGCCGGAAAACACAAACGACTCTGACAGCGTCCAGGAATGGCTTGACAACCGTTACCTAGAAGCAAAGACGGACACAGAGGTAGAGGAAGAACCTGGCTATGGCCGCTACGACTTGCCGCCCCTACCAATGGCAGACGTTTCCGGCAGCCTGCCTGCCACACCGCCCCAGCAACTCGAACTTTTCCCTGATCCGGCGGCACACCTGCTGGAAGGCCTGACTGACGCCCAGCGTGACGCAGCCAGCGACCCTGGCCGCGCTGTCATCATCATCGCCGGCCCCGGCGCCGGCAAAACCAGAACCCTCACTCGCCGCATCGCCTGGCAAGTCAACGCCAAGGCCGTCCCTCCGGAACACGTCCTCGCCGTCACCTTCACCAACCGCGCTGCCCAGGAAATGCGCCAGCGCCTCCAAGACCTGCTCGGCCCGCAAGCCACCAAACTGCGCGTCAGCACCTTCCATCGCTTCTGCCTGGACGTTATCCGCCATCACCATGACAGCCTCAATCTCAGCGCAGACTTCGCTCTCTGGGATGACGAACAAGCCGAACAATGGCTGAGCCGACGCCGCTCCCTGCCGCTGGAACATATCAACGAAATGCTCCGGAACCACGAAGCCAACCGGGAACTGCTCGACGAACTGCTCGCTAACAACTGCCTCTGCCTGCAACTCCTCGTCCCAGCAGCACTCCGCCTCCTCAACGCACAACCCGACGTCATCCGCACGCTGAACGTCCACTCCATCAACGTCGACGAATGGCAGGATGTCAGCCAAGACCAATATGACCTGGTCAAAATCCTCGCTGGCAACGCCAGCTCCCTCTGCGTCATCGGTGATCCTGACCAAAGCATCTATGCCTTCCGAGGCGCTTCAGAACAATTCTTCCAACAGCTGCAAACCGATTTTCCGGAAGCCATACGCCACTTTCTCCGCCATAACTTCCGTTCTGACGCCAATATCGTCAAAGCTGCTAATGGTCTGTTTGACGACGCGGTGCGCCAATCGCGCTTGGCGCCTCTGCCTGCCCGCGGCGCCGTCCACAAAGTCCGCTTTTTCCAGGCTGCCTCACCGGCAGCGGAGGCGGAATACATCACCCACGAAATCGAACGCTGGCTCGGCGGTGTCGCCCATTTTTCCCATGACAGCCAACGGACTGCCAGCTCTGATCAAGCCTCCCTTAGTCTGACTGACATTGCCATCCTGGTTCGCTTAAGAGCGCTGGTCAAGCCGATTGCCGACGCCATCGGCAGGCTCGGTCTGCCCGTATTCACCCCCGAACTGCGCGGCCCAAACCGCATCGTCAGAACCTTCATCCGCCAGGCGCGAGCCCTTTCGCCATTACGCCTCCAGGCGCTCGCCGCTGAGGCAGCCACAATCCTCCAAGCCATCAAAACCAAAAATGACGATGAGGCCGAGTGGGCTGCTGCCCTGTTGCAAAACCTGGAACAATTCCCTGGCAGCCTCAATGACTTCCTCGACCACAATGCCCTGTTCAATCCGGTCGATGCTGTCGCAAACCGCGGCCAGCGCTTGACGATTATGACGTGCCATGCCGCCAAAGGCCTCGAATTCCCCGTCGTATTCGCCGCCGCCGCCGAAGACCGCTTCTTCCCATTCCTGGAAGGGAAAACGCAAAACCTGGATGAAGAACGACGGCTGTTGTACGTCGCTATGACCAGGGCCGAACGCGTCCTCTACCTGACTTCTGCCGCCCGCCGTTCCTGCTTTGGCAAAACCGCTGACCCGGAATGGTCCCGCTTCCTGGCGAAAATACCGACTGAACTGCGAGCCTTTCACCGAGACAAACCGGCCAAGCTAAGCAAAAAACAGGCTGACCTCCAGCCTTTTCTGCCGGGTTTACGGTGAAACACAGTTGCGGCGCCGCAGCAAGGTTGTATATTGAGCAAAAGAGAAAGCACTCCAGCGCAGCATAATCTCCTGCAAAAATGTCCGACTCCACCATGACTATCATCGACTTAACCGCGCCATACCAGGGACGGCGCTCAGCGCCCAAAATCACGGAAGAAAGAATCCCCCTGCGTTCCGCCGCCACGGCCTACACTGGCCTGGTCTATAAACTGGCCTCGGATTCCATGCAGGGAACCTATCTTGACCTGCCCGGGCATATCGTCGAAACTGATGATGGACGACGTGCCGACACTATCCCGGTCTCTGAACTCTACCGCCGACCAGCCACTGTCCTCCATCTTGACAGACCGCTTGTCCCCGGGCCGGTATCTGCTGATCACCTACAAACTGCACTCGGCGACCGACGCTGCCATGACATGCTCATCATCCATGCACTCGGCGACCAAAATACCTTCCAAGTCACGGAAAGAAGCATCTATCTCGACGATTCCGCTGTGGACTGGATTATCAACCGCCAATGCCGATGGCTGGTCTCTGATATCTATGAAAGCACAGCCCTGCATGGCGTTTTCCTGAAACTCTTTGGCGCTGGCGTCGCAACCGTGTGCGAACCACAGAACCTCCACCTCTTGGCCGCCGATGAAGTCCTGGTGACCATCCTGTTCACGCTTTGGCCTAATATCACCCAAATCCCTTGCCGAATAATCGCGGAATTCTGACAGAAAGACGCGACCATATCTCAACCTGCTTCATATCCTAGGACAATCTCCATGAACCGACAAGACATTGCGAACGCGCTGCGTGACATGGGCTTAAAAAATGGCGACACCGTCATGCTCCATAGTTCCATGCTCAGCATCGGCAACGTCGACGGCGGCGCAGACGCCGTCGTTGATGCCTTCCTGGACGCAGTCGGCCCACAAGGGACATTGATGGCGCCGGTCTTTGGCCCCTTGGGAATCCTGACTGAAATCATCAGAAAAAGACCCGAAGCCGTCATCAGCACATGCTCCAAAGGAACGGTCGCCGCCATCGGCGCCAATGCCAAAACTCTCTGCGAAGGGCATGGCGCCGGAATATCCGTTCATGGTGATTCCTCACCCTACACCAAACTGGCGGAGCTGGATGGAATCATCTGCCTGCTTGGCGTAGACCAGGATCGCAACACCACCCTCCATTCTCTCGAAGCGCTGCTGGAATTGCCCTACTTGAGCGATACCACTGGAGTCTACACAACGCCTGAAGGCGTCACCGAGGAAAAAACCTGGAAGTACTACCCAGGGCCGCATCGCGACTTTATCGGCTTTGAACGCTTCCTGCGAGCCGAAAATGCCATCACCATACACCGCCTCGGCAATGCCCAAGTCCGATTGTTCAAAGCCAAGGACCTCTTTACCATCGGCCTGCGTCTCGGCCGCCAAAACCCCGCCTTTGCGCTCTGCGACAACCCAGCCTGCGAAGCCTGCGTCAAACAACGCGCAGCCATCAGTCGCGACCGCTTTCAACGCGAGGCATTCCGTATCACGGCATCCGCCCGCCTGGCTGGAAAATACATCCCGGAAATCATCGACAACCTGAAGGCCGCAGGCATCGGCGCCGTGGAACTCGACTATCTGCAAGGCAAGGCCTGCGCTCGCATGAGCGCAGAAAAGTTAACCGCAGCTGTCCAAGAGTTGACTGCTGCCGGCATAGCTGTCAGCGCGCTGCGACTTCAATATATCCCCGAAGCAACCGAGCCGCTGCTCAAACTTGCGGCCGCCGCAGGCATCGACCGCGTCATCTTGCCGTTGTACCCATCCTGCGCCGACGCCGTTGACTTGGCGCAGCAGAACGGCATTCGCCTCGCCTTTGCCAACTGCGGCCAAACCAGTCAGCTCGCAGCCAGAGACTATGCCGCCCTTAAGATGACACCACCCCACAGCTTCTGCTTCTCAGCGACAGCCTTTGTCAAAGCCGGAGAAATGCCTTTCTTGCAGTCTTACCGCATCGGCCGCTTCATCAAGACAATCGAACAACTCGATATCGCTGACATGACCTGGAACGAAGAGCCAACCCGACTGGCCCGCGGCAACGCCGAAATCAAAGAATTGATTTCCATTCTCCGCTGCCATAACTTCTCCGGCTGGTTCAGCCTCGGCGGCGGAGCGCGCTTCCCCGGTACGCTCAAGGACGCCGCTGATGACCTGTTCAAACTCATCGACACAATGTAAGCATCGCCGCCGCGCCCCAAATGCCGCCATGTGGCGCGGGCTCTCCGCCGTAGCCGCAGTCCTGCTCTTGGCGCGGATTCTCTTCCTGAACAGCACCCCGGCGACGATTCAACCGCTGACCTGGCAAATGCCCACCGAGTCCGGCCTGGGAACGCCAGCGACCATGCAAATCCTGGCTTATTCGCTGCGGCCGCCAGCAACCAGCGAGTTCAGCCTATCACTGCCCGATGGACTCGACGCCGAATGGCCTCTGAAATGGACATGGAAAGGGTTTTCCTGGCGCGGCATGAAGTGGCAAACAACGCTGACCGTCTGGCTCCATGAACCCAATAATTGCCAGGGCGACATCCTGACTTTTCTGCCAACCGGGGAAACCATTTCTTTTCCAGGCCTGACCGCCGCCTTGCCCGCAGAACTCGTCCAGCCGGTCTGGACGCCGCCGGCCGCTCCCCTTGACACTCCGCCGCCCCTTGCCCCAATCCAACGCAGGTTGACAGCCGGACTGCTCGTCCTTGCCGTCGTCGCCGTGGCGGCTGCCTTAGTGCGCCTATTCATCTCTTGGCTTGGCAACGCCCCCAGGCGCAACGCCCTCAAGCATCTGTCTGACTCGCGCCAGCCGCTCACCGCCGATGCTATCTACGACATCCTCGTGGAATTTTTCTCGGCCCGACAACGCACCCCGCCAAGCCGCGATTTGCTGCGCCTGGCTGACAGCTTGGCTCGCGGCAGCGATCACGAAGCCCTGCTGGCGCCCTCCCTGCGGTTCTTGACACATTCGCTGAACCGCCTCCGTTTCAGTCAACAGCAGCCCCAGCCCAATGAACAACTCGCCTCTTGTCAACGGCTGGCGTCTTTCATAGTCCGCTATTACTGCTGAATCAACAACCCTCGCCGAGCGCTTTGCCACAGACAATGCACGTCCTCCATCCATTCTGGCTGTTCACCCTGCTGCTGCCTCTGGCTGCCCTGGCCGCTCTGCGGCTACTGCGGCCGCCAGCCCAGGCAGTGACGCCATCCACAGACCTTCTGCCAACCGTTGCAGCGTCACGCTGGCATTGGACAAAGTGGCCCGTCGGCCTGGTCATCGCCGCCCTAACCCTGCTTGCCCTGGCCAGCGCCGGACTCGTCCTGACCATTCCTTCCACCCGCCCGGAAACGCGCCGAACTGCTATCATCCTATGCTTGGACGTCTCCCACAGCATGGTTGCCTGCGACTGGCCAGAACAACATCCGCGCCCCGATGCCGTCGATGCCGCTAATCTGCCTCCGAATCGCCTCGAAACAGCTAAAAACATGGTGCGGCAACTGCTCGAACAACACCGCAACAACCCCATCGCCCTGGTCGCCTTCGCGCGCATCCCGTACCTAGTCTGCCCGCTTATGCAACAGCACGCCATTCTCCAACAACGCCTGCTGGACTTGAATACCGACAGCTTCGAAGACGGCACCGCCATTGCCGACGCTATCCTGTGCGCCCTCCATGCCTTGCCAGACGAACGCCGGCAGCAAGCCGCCATCATCCTGCTGTCAGACGGCGCTGACCACGGCAACTCACTCACAACACCGGAACAAGCCGCACGCATGGCGCAAAAACTCGGCGTGCCAATCTATGCCATCGGCATCGGCGGACAGCATGGACTCCACCCAGTCGTCACCCCCAACGACGAAATACGCTGGGCGCCAATTGCTGAACAACTTGATGAACAACAGCTTCGACAAATTGCCGAGCTTTCGGGAGGACGCTATTTCGCTGCCAAAGACGCTGCCCTGTCTGATGAAATCACTGCATTTCTCAACCAGCCGCTGCCAGTCACGGGAACACGCCATCGACAACATATCAGCCTGACGCCTTGGGCCATATTCGGCGCCGCTGTCCTGCTGGCGCTGGCCATGACCATCGAATGGCTCGCCACACCAAGGCTATGACCGCTACCAAGACCTCTTGACCTCCCTGGCAGGCATTGCTCAAGTCGTCTTTCCCCGGTGGCTGCTCCGCATTTCTGCCAGTCTAGACAACGCTGTAAGGCAATGCCTTGCGTTACTCATTGCCGATAATTGAGCGATGCGATGCCGTTTTGAATCAGATACCCGGTGTGCTAAGAAAACCGCC
This sequence comes from Lentisphaerota bacterium, assembly GCA_012799905.1. Taxonomy (GTDB): domain Bacteria; phylum Verrucomicrobiota; class Lentisphaeria; order Oligosphaerales; family Oligosphaeraceae; genus JAAZKI01. The sequence goes on from JAAZKI010000480.1 coordinate 12,313, forward strand.
ATCAATAGGCACGGTGATGCCGGTGACAAATCCCGAGCGCTCATCATCCAGCAGCCAATCGACACAGCCCAGGAGGTCGCAAGCCTGCCCGAAACGTTTTTGAGGCGTATGCCCCATGACATTATTGCCACGGGAGGTCAGACCGGTCTCTGGAGACCCGAGGTATTTCACGCTGCGTTCATTGATAAAAAATCCCGGGGCAATGGCGTTGACGCGGATATTGGCGGGCG
>JAAZKI010000587.1 GCA_012799905.1 Lentisphaerota bacterium
AGGGGCGAGGGGCGAGGGGCGAGGGGCGAGGGGCGAGAATTAGGGGCGAGGGGCGAGGGGCGAGAGTGAATTTGGGCTCCACTGACCGCCATGTCCACACCGTCCACATCTTTTTGCGCCGTAGGCGCTTAACCATGCTTAACCCCTGGCTTTAGCCTGGGGGGAGGCATACCCCAAAACTGGCGCCTTGCAGAGGCGCTACAGAAGACTGCCACATTACGATGGCTAGCCGCCTTTTCGTCATCAACAGGGTACGCGCTTGAACTTCCGAAAACAATGAATAAATTTAATGTTTTCGATCATTATTATTCGTTCACCCCGACCAGATTCCGGGAGACACTATGTTTCAACTCGATTTCAGCAAAAGCGCCGATGGTCTGATTCCGGCCATTGCCCAGGACTGGCAGACCGGCGAGGTTCTCATGCTCGCCTATATCAACCAGGAGGCTTGGGAAAAAACTCTGCAAACCGGCATTGCCACCTATTGGACCCGGTCGCGCCGCAAACTCTGGGTGAAAGGCGAAACCTCCGGAAACGTCCAGAAGGTCAAGGAAATCCTGGTCGATTGCGATCTTGACACTGTCATCTTTAAAATCGAGCAAGTCGGCGACGCCGCCTGCCATGAGGGTTATCGCAGCTGCTTCTTCCGCCGCGTTGAAGCTGACGGCAGCCTGACTGTGGTCGGCGAACGCGTCTTTAACCCGGATGACGTCTACAAGAAATAACCACCCGTCTTACTTCTCCCCCCGCAGCGATTCACCATTTCGGAGTCCAACCATGCCAGTTTTACGTCTTGGCCTTCCTAAAGGCAGTCTTGAAGAAACCACGGTCGACATGTTCCGCCGCGCCGGCTATAAAATTGACATTCAGTCCCGTTCCTACTATCCGACCATTGATGACCCGGAAATCGAATGCGTCCTCATCCGAGCCCAGGAAATGGCTCGCTATGTCCAGGAAGGCGTGCTTGACGCTGGTCTGACCGGCTATGACTGGGTCTTGGAAACCGGCGCGGATGTGGTGGAAATCGCTGAATTGGTCTATGGCAAAGTCGGCCGCAAGCCGTTGCGTTGGGTTCTGGCCGTGCCGAACAACTCCGACATCAAGAGCGCTAAAGACCTGGAAGGCAAGCGCATTGCCACCGAGGCCGTGGGCATGACTAAACGCTATCTGGAGAAGCACGGCGTCAATGCCTCAGTCGAATTCAGCTGGGGCGCCACGGAAGTCAAGCCGCCGCGCCTGGCGGACGCGATTGTCGAAATCACCGAAACCGGCTCCAGTCTGAAGGCCAATAACCTCAAGATCATCGACACCCTGTGTGAGACGACGACCCGCTTCATCGCCAACCACGAGGCTGCTCAAGACCCGTTCAAGCGCCGCAAGATGGATCGCCTCGCCCTGCTGCTGAAGGCAGTCCTGGCGGCAGAGACCAAGGTCGGCCTCATGCTCAACGTCCACAAGGACAACCTGGAACGGGTGCTGGCGATTCTACCGGCGCTGCAACGCCCCACGGTCGCGCATCTGTCTGATCCGGATTGGTATTCTCTCACCACGGTCATTGACCAGCATGTCGCACGTGACATTATCCCGGAACTGATGGCGGTCGGCGGCGAAGGACTGGTCGAATACAGCCTTAACAAGGTCGTCATCTGAGCAGAAAACAGTCTGACTCAGGACGGCACGGCAACTCGCCAATACGGGGAACAATGCGCCATTGACTTTGTCGATATCGGCGACCTTTGCGAGCCATCGGCTGGCTTATTGCGCCGGACATGGATAATTTCCATATCTATTCGGCTGGCAATCGGTCAGCCGTTGAGAATGTTCGTTTCTATTTGCTTGCGCGAAGCATGCGGAAGACCCGTATCTTCGCACCTTAGTCCACTAAAGTCCACTTCCGTCCACAGTCCACTCTCCATTAAAGTCCACTTCCGTCCACAGTCCATTGTCTACTGGCGTCCACTAAAGTCCACTAGCGTCCATTGTCCATTGTCCACTAGAGCGTCTTACCCGGAGTGCTCTGCGCCGCAGCTTAGGGGAACCGCGAGTATCAATTGGTGACCGACTACCATCAAAAATTGTATATAGCCATAACAATAATGCCACAAGGAATGACCATGTCTGCCCAGACCCTGATCGAAAAAATCATTGCTCAGCACCTCGTTGAAGGCGAATGCAAGCCCGGCGCCGAAGTCAAAATTCGCATTGACCAGACCCTTTGTCAAGACGCAACCGGGACGATGGCCTTCCTTGAGCTGGAGGCCCTGGGCATCGACCGCGTCAAGACCGAGTTGTCCATCCAATATGTCGACCACAACACCGGCCAAATGGGACCGGAAAACCCCAACGACCATCTCTACTTGCAAAGCGTCTGCGCCAACAAGGGCGTCCTCTTCTCCCGCCCTGGCAATGGCATCTGCCACCAGGTTCACCTCGAACGCTACGGCATCCCCGGAAAAACCCTGCTGGGTGCAGACTCGCATACCCCGACCGGCGGCGGCATCGGCATGCTCGCCATCGGCGCCGGCGGCCTGGATGTGGCTCTCGCCATGGCCGGCAAACCGTTTAAACTGACTTTCCCGCGCGTCATCGGCATTCGGCTCACCGGCCAGCTCCAGCCGTGGGTGGCAGCCAAGGACGTCATCCTGACTGTCCTCTCCATTCTTGGCTCCAAGGGCAATGTCGGCACTGCCATCGAATACTTTGGCCCCGGCGTCGAAAGCCTCAGCGTCCCGGAACGCGCCACCATCACCAACATGGGCGCAGAACTGGGCGCGACCACATCGATTTTCCCGTCTGACAATGCCACCCGCGCCTTCCTCCAGGCTGAAGGCCGACTGTACTCCTGGCGCCCCTTGGCCGCTGACAGCGACGCCGTCTATGACCGCGTCATCGACATCGACCTCACCAGCGTTGTGCCGATGGCCGCCTGCCCGTCCAACCCCGGCAATGTGAAGCCGGTCGCGGAGATTGCCGGCATCGCCGTCTCCCAGGTCGCCATTGGCTCCTGCACCAACAGCTCGCTCAAGGACCTCCGCATGGTCGCTCAGACCATCAAAGGCAAAACCGTGTCCCCAGAAGTGTCCTTGGCCATCGCGCCAGGCAGCCGGCAGGTGCTGGCCATGCTCTCGGCAGATGGTTCCCTCGCTGACATGGTGACAGCCGGCTGCCGCATCCTGGAAGCTGCCTGCGGCCCATGCATTGGCCAAGGCTTCAGCCCGGCGGACGGAACCGTCAGCGTCCGGACTTTCAATCGAAACTTCCTCAATCGGACTGGCACCAAAAACGACCAGTCCTACCTGGTCAGCCCGGAAACCGCCGTGGCGACTGCCCTGACCGGCAAAATCACTGATCCACGCACCCTTGGCATTGAGTACCCGAAATGGGAAATGCCGGAACGATTCCTGATTGATGACGGCATGGTCATCGTGCCGCCTCCAGCTGGAAGCGCTGCACCAATCATACGCAAGGAAACCATCGGCGAACCGCCCAGCTGCACCCCCCTGCCGGATGACATCGACGCCGAAGTCTTGATCAAGGTCGGAGACAAAATCACCACTGACCACATCATGCCAGCCGGAGCCTTCCTCAAATACCGCAGCAACATCCCGAAATACGCCCGCTATGTGTTCGATTGCTTCAACCAGGAAGGACAGCCGAGCTTTGCTGACCGCGCCCTCGCTGTCCGCGACAGCGGTCGAATCGGCCTGATTGTGGCTGGGGACAGCTTTGGCCAAGGCTCTTCGCGCGAACACGCCGCCATCTGCCCCATGTACCTCGGCGTCCGCCTTGTCCTCGCCATCAACGTCGAACGCATCCTGGCCGCCAACCTGGTCAACTTCGGCATCCTCCCGCTCCTGTTCCAGAACCCGGCGGACTTGGAAGCCATCCAGCCGGGCCAGAAACTGACTATCGCCGGTCTGCGGGCACAGCTCGCCCCAGGCAAAACCATCGCCGCTTCTCTGACCGACGCTGACGGCAACCGGCGCGACCTGACTTTAAAACACAACTTGTCGCCTGAGGACATCGCGACCGTCCTGCAAGGCGGCAAACTCGGAGGATAACGATTCTTCATGTCGTCGCGGTTTACTTATTCCGTGCTCGGCCACTTCGCCACCGGCGGCATGGCCGATCTCTATAGCATCATCCTCAATGACGGCCAGAGAGCCCTGTTGCGAGAACTCCAGGCCGCCAAGGTCTTCCGTCTCCGCCTGCACCGGCGTTTCCGCTTTGGGCTGAAGGTCAGGGAAACTCTCTCCCCCCATGACCATATCGCTAACTCCCTGGAATGGGGATATAGCAAATTGCGACCCTATGAACTCATCGAATGGGTCGAGGGTCAGAACCTGAAAAGCCTCTTTAATGCCCGCAGCACGGCGCTGACTGACCAAATCATGGATATCCTGTTCCAGGCCGCAACCGCCCTCGCCTGGGTTCATGAACATGACCTGATGCATCTTGACGTGAAGCCGGAAAACTTCCTCTGCCGAAACGATAAAGATGATGTCATTACCATCAAACTGACGGATTTCGACTTGACGCGGCCGGCTGACGACAACGCACCCAAAAAACAGCTGGGGACCCCGGCCTACATGGCGCCAGAGCAATTCAAGGAGAAAACAGCGTTCATGGCTTCTGATGTCTTCGCGTTCAATGTCATGGCCTATCAGCTCCTGACCGGCAAAATGCCATTTACCGGCAGCACACAGAAAAAGACTTGGCGTAACCAGGCTAGTGACAACGTCCTGCCCCGGCCGCCTATAGAGCTGGTTCCCGAACTTCCGGAGAAAGTGAACCGCATTATCATGCGCGGCCTGGTCAAGCGCCCGCAACAACGCTTGCCAGATATGCGAGCCTGGCTGCATGAATGGAAGTACAGCAACTGAACAGGAACAGCCAGACAGAACAGCGTAATGGGGCACTGATTCATACTCGGAAATCCGACGAGCTGCGGTCTCAGGAAAGGGGCGAGGGGCGAGGGGCGAGGGGCGAGGGGCGAGGGGCGAGGGGCGAGAGTGAGTTTGGACTACACTGGCAGTCACGTCCACGCCGCCCATATCTCTCTGCGCTGCAAGCACTTAGTAATGCTTAGCCTCAGACTTCATCCTGGGAAAGGCATACCCCAAAACTGGCGCCTTGTAGAGAGGCGCTACAATTAGCGCTGAAAACATGCTGTCGGGCTGATCGTTATCAATCTGTGACAGAATACCAGACAATCGCGATAAGAGGCGCGCCAGGCGGTTTTTACCCCAACCAAACCACACCGATTCTTTCCTTAACATAATTATTTTCATTTTCGACTTGCAGAGCTGAAAACCCCGTCTACATTAACTCTTTATCCAACCCGATTATTACAATCCCAGAGAGGTTGGAGGTTGTTGAAACCTTATGAAAGGAATGACCATGAAAAAGATGATGCTTCTCGTTCTCGCCGCAGCGCTGGCCCTCCCCCTCTTCGGCTGCAAAAAGAAAGAACCGACCCTCGGTGAAAAGCTGGATGCCGCCGTTGAAGGCGCCGCTGACGCTGCCGCCGAAGCCAAGAAAGAAGCCAAGAAAGCCCTCGAATAAGCTTGTCTTGACAGACTTTTTTGCCAGCCGCCCGGAACCATCTCAAGATGGCAAGTGGGCGGCTTTTTTTATTGTTTCAACTTGTTTCAACTAACTTCCCCGGGAGAACAGCGATGAGCCAGGATATCCGAGTCATGACCTACAATATCCATTTCACAATCGGTACCGACAAGGTCGCCGACTGGCGCCGCACAGCAGCTATGATCAGGCAATATCACCCAGATGTGGTCGGCTTGCAGGAAGTGACGGTCTTCCACCACGGCTCCCCGGATGTGGACGTGCCCAAAGTCCTCAGCCGTGAACTGGACATGAATATTTTCTTTGGACGCACCCTGTTCTACCCGTCCGGACGCGGCGAATACGGCATTGCCGCCATGGCCAAAAACGACATCACGGTGAAAGAGAAAATCATTCTGGCTACACCGGAAGGCATTGAGCCCAGGTGCGCCATCATCGTCAAGGTTCATGCCGAACAGCCCTACTATTTCATCGTCACCCACTTCTCCTACCAGGGCGAATTTGAAGGCGATGAACAGTACCGCACCATTAACGCCAAGCTGATCACCGACACGGTCATCGCCAAAGAGTACTTCCCGGCTATCTGGGTCGGAGACTTCAATACCTTCGAGGGAACTTCGACCCTGGATTATGTCCACAAGCATTGGGCCGTCGCCAATGACTTAGACCGAGAAACGCCGACTTGTGAAACCGGCAAATTCGGCATGAAACAGATCGACTTCATCTGCACTTACCCGAAAAACGCCTTTACCGTCAAGGACTTCACAGTCGTCGGCGACCATCTGGTCTCAGACCATAGCCCCGTCCTCGCAACCCTGAGCCGGAATTGACCAAAACAACGGCAAAGCGCCCGCCCCCAGCATTCAGCGGCGCTTCCGTTGCCGCATGGCTGCCCGCGTCTCCTCCGTGACCTGGCGGGATTCGATGATCTTCTGCAACGTCTTGTTGTAGGTCCAGTCATCCAGACAGTTGTCCGCCAAATACGGCGTCACCAGTGCCGGAAAGTTGACATAAGCGATGGAAACTGCCCAGGCGACCGCCATGCGGGCATAATAGCCCTCGTGCCGGACGCTGTCCCAGGCCGCCAGCAGCCGGGATACATACGACTCACGCAGAAACGCCTCCAACAGCCCGACGACGCCAAAGCGTACTGCGAATTCATCGTCATGGCCGAGATAGGAAGCGAGGAACTCCCAGCCGGCCTCGGCTTCCTCCTCCGCAAATTGTAAGCGTGCGCAGACCGAATCACAGACAGCCCAGCTGTCGATTTTCGGCACAAAGCCGCGCAGGCGTTGCAAGCGTTCGGCCAGCGGCATCGGTGCGCTGACGATTACCAGGCCAAGCAGCACCAGCTCCTCATGCACGTCGCCGGATGACATCTCCAGAAACGTCCGCCAGTCACCTGCCAGAACCTCCTTCAGGAGTTTCTGTATTCCAGCCGACTTCACCCCGAGTATCGGCGCCCCGCCCTTGATGATTTTTTCCGCGAAAGCCCGATGCTCCGGCGTCACCATCGCTTCCAGACGCCGCCTGACATTGTCCATCGTTGCTCAATCCTTTCCTATCGGCCGGACGGCACTTTAACATGCTTTGCAGTACGCAGCCAATCACGCAGCCAGAGTTCCGACGGCAGGCCAACGCCCATAACGGAATTGGCTTCAAAAATCATGCCGTCCAACCGCCCCTCTTGCAGCAGCCGCAACCCCAGTTCGCATTGATGCTCCATCAACGACGTTTCCACCGGTTGGCGATTGGAAAAATCATACATGTAAATCCCCAGCATCTTCTGATGCCGCGGGAAGTCCTTTTCAATCTGTTCGAAGCGTTTTTCCAATTGCGGCAATTCCTTCGAATTCCACGTCCACAAAGTCAATCCGTCAATATAGTCAAAGACGGCTTTCGGCACGGCGCTGACTTCATGGGTGTACCAGACGACATGCAGTTCCAGCGGTCGGCAAGCGGCGTCCAGGCCGGCCCGGATTGTTTGCAGCAGCACCTGCGCTTGCCTCTCACCATCTGCCGCTGACCGGAATTTGCCAAAAAAGTCATCCATGAATGCCCCGGTGATATTGGGGTATTTCTCAGCCAACTGGCAGATGAAGGCTTCCTCATTGCCGACGCGGAAGCCGCCGCTGCCGGTTGCCCCCCAGAGGACTTTTTGCATAGTGCAAAACGACTCACAGTACTGGATGGCATGTGTCGAAAAGGGCACTGGAATGCCATCGCAATTGACCATGATCATGTTCGGCACATCCAGCATCAAGGCGCCCTCGGCCGGCGTGATCTGTGAGCCGTTGCGCGCCCCCCGCCAGCCATGCAGCAAACTGTCGTCTTGATGCGCCCTGACCCCAAACATCCAGAATTTGTCTCGCGCTGTTGTCATTTGCCCCGCTCCTGTTGTTGTTTGCCCATCGACCTGGCCGCGCAATAATCTCTGGAGGGCTTGCTGACTTACGGCCTTCCACGCTGCCCTGCTCTGCCTGCTTTTCATTATACAGCCCCATCCCGTGCCTGTAAAATCGCCTCGACTGAATTTGGACGGAATCAATCTTGTCCACTATTTCCTTAGGGTGGACTATCCGTCCACAACCTATTTTTTTTAACCACGGATGGACACGAATGAACACTGATTTTTTGTAGGGTTGCTCTCATGGTGGATGAAATTGCCGGTGGATAGTGCGGTCTTGCCTGCTGGGTTTCTTTGGCTGTCCTGTCTGGAAGTTCGGACAGGATGGGGAGGCATTGCAGGTCATCGCCCGCTTGGCCCGAATGACCTGATAGCCACCCCAACCTCGTAGAGGTGGCACCATGAGTAACCCCGGGTGAAGCGGAGCGGAACCTGGAGCAAGAGATTGGCCGATAGTATTCCTACGTCCACCGCATCCACGACCTGGGACTGGCCACGAATATCTTTATTTTGATACTTTCCAGCTTTTTATAGAAACCCAAGCATGTAAAAATTGTCAATTATAATTGCCGGGCGTAGTCCGGCTTAATGGTTCGTCTGCGCTTGAGTTTAACCAAGCGCAGACAAATATTTTTAGGGTATTATTTAACTTTTCTGCAATGGAGGTTTTAATTATGGGTACTTGCACTGTATGTCCTTTTGTCAAGTATTGGTATCTGGTTGTGGCTCTCTTAGTGGTAGTTTGGCTTTGGAGCCGAATGTTTACCACATCTAAGCACCCTGTTCAGCCGGAGATAACCGGTGTGGAGAACCTGACTGAAGACAGTTTTGCAGCAGCTGTTGCCTCGGGGCCGGTGCTGGTTGACTTCTGGGCCGGCTGGTGCGGCCCCTGCCGGTCACAGATGCCTATCATCGCCGAAACCGTGGCAGATTTGCCCGAAGGCGTTCGCATCGCCAAGGTGAATGTCGATGAGCAAAAAGCTCTGGCGAAACGCTATCAGATCAGCGGCATACCCGCCTGGGTGCTGTTTAAGGACGGCAAAGAAGTGAAAAGAGTCAGCGGCGTACAAAGCAAAGAAAGCTTGCTTGCCTTGGCGGCTTCCATGAAGGACGCAGCGCCAGCGGATAACGCCGAGACGCCTTGAGGCAGAGCAACCAAAATGCCGCTGCGCTCGAAATCAAGCCCATCCGAGCGTTTTTAAGCCGAAAAGAAATAGACGGGTTTTGTGAGGGGGAGAAAAGGGCCCACGGTCCTTTCCGCCCCTTTTGCAAAACCCAAATGCGACAAAGTGATGGGCGGCGGAATGCCCTCAAAACAACGAGATAACTTCTGGAATGGCGATATTCCTTGGATTGCGCCCAAGGAGATGAAAACCTTTCGGATTATGACCTCTTCCTTGCAAATCAGCGAGGCAGCAATTTCTGAATCTTCCGCAAAGCTTATTCCGGCTCACTCTGTACTCTTTTTTGAAAAAGGGCGTGTGGCGACCTATTTTTCCTGCGGGCTTAGAAATCAAACCCCACCCACCCATAGGGGGGCCACCCTCCCAAATTTTGTCACGTGCGCGGGGGCGACGATTTATGTGTCACCCCTTCCGGGGCTCAAAATTATTATACGCCTCACCCAGGGCTTCGCTGCGCTCACCCTGGGCTTTTATGTTGTTTGCCCCCCGGGCCGCCAGTACGACGTACGTCAACCGGATTCTGTACTGCAAGCGCTTATCAACAAAACTTCACACAATAACAAAAACTTCCGTGTATTCCGTGTGTTCAGTGGTTCAAAATAAGTTATGAGTGGGGAATCTGCCCTAAGAGAGAGTGGGGAATCTGCCCTAAGAGAGAACTCCACGTATCAATCGGTGACCGATTACCATTTTTCTGCTTGCCGCAGGCTTTTCCGGATTGATTTTCAGCTATACGGGAATATACTATATCTACGTAGGCGGATCACTCATGCGATCTGCGCCAGACAGAGGCGCAATTTCTAATCCAGACATTCATTTCCTTGCCAGAGGCCACTCGAAAAGCCCTGGCTAATATTTTTCCACAACCACGGTCTTCCCTGACGCATGGTCTTGCATACGTTGCAACCCGCCATAGACAAAACACACATGCGCCATATTCAAATCACCCAACAGGACAACGTCGCCATCGCTTTGCAGGACCTCGCTGCTGGCGAAACCGTCGCTGGCCTCAAACTGCGTGACGCCATCCCCCGCGGCCACAAATTCGCCATCAGCGCCATTCCGATCGGCGGCCTGGTCATCAAATACGGCCTGCCCATTGGCAGCGCCAGCGCGGCCATTGCGCCAGGCGAACACGTCCATTCCCACAATCTCAAAACCAGACTGAGCGGCATTGTCGAATATCACTACGACGGCCCGCCCGCGCCCGTCACCCTGCCGACCTTCCCTGAAGCAACCTTTCAAGGCTATCGGCGCGCCGACGGCCGGATCGGCATCCGCAATCATCTGTTCATTGTGCCGACAGTCGGCTGCATCAACAAGCTGGCCGAGGGCCTGGCTGCGGCTTTCAACCGACAGAAGCCAGCGAGTTCAGCCATCGACCGCGCCATTGCCCTGACTCATCCCTACGGCTGCTCACAACTCGGGGACGACCATGAGACAACCCGCGCCATTCTCGCCGCCCATGTCCGTCACCCCAACGCTGCTGGTGTTCTGGTGCTGGGGCTGGGCTGCGAAAATAATACTATCGAATCATTCCGCGAATTAGTCGGAGCAGGCGTTCCCCAGCGCCGGCGCTTCCTGGTCTCGCAGGAGGTAGACGACGACTTCGCGGTCGGCTTACAGGCGCTGCATGACTTGGCCGCCGCCGCTGCCAATGACCGCCGCGAACCGATTTCCGCTTCAGAACTGATCATCGGCCTCAAATGCGGCGGCTCCGATGGCCTGAGCGGCATCACCGCCAATCCCCTGCTCGGGCGCTTTTCCGACCGTCTCGTCGCCTTGGGCGGCACGACCCTCCTTGGCGAAGTCCCGGAAATGTTCGGCGCTGAGACGCTTTTGATGCAACGCTGCGAGACCGCAGAAGTCTTCCAAAAATGCGTGGCCATGATCAACGACTTCAAGAATTACTTCACCCGACATGGCCAGGTCATCTACGAAAATCCCTCGCCTGGCAATAAGGCCGGCGGCATCTCCACCCTGGAGGACAAATCCCTTGGCTGCACCCAGAAAGGCGGCAGCACTAACGTCGTTGACGTGCTCAGCGCCGGCGAAACGCCGAGCCGTCGCGGTCTCAACCTGCTTTCCGGCCCAGGCAACGACATGGTCGCCACCACCCTGCTCTCAGCCGCTGGCGCTCACCTGGTCTTGTTCACCACCGGCCGCGGCACTCCCTTTGGCGGCGTTGTCCCGACCCTTAAAATCGCTACCAACACCGCCCTGGCTGAACGCAAGCCGCATTGGATTGACTTTGATGCCGGCCGTATCTTAGAAGAACACGCTGACCGCAACGCTATTGACCAGGCCTTTTTCCAACTCGTCCTTGACACCGCCTCGGGCCAGGTCGCCCGCAACGAAATCCACGGCCATGAAGAAATCGCTATCTTCAAGGATGGCGTCACCCTATAATATAAACCAACAACTAACAACTAACCCGTCCTTTGAGTAAATCACCCCTTACCCACTGTCCACTAACGTCCACTAACCCTTCTCGTCACCTTTAAACCAACAACAACCTACCCGTCCCCTCGCCCCTCGCCCCTCGCCCCTAAAAAAAACCTCAACCCCAACCTTTCCACCACAGGAGCAGCACATGCACGTCAAAATCTTCTCTGACAAAGTCAGCCTGGGCAAAGCCGCAGCCGCGACCGGTGCTGGCTACATCCGCCGCGCTCTGGCCGCCAAAGGCAATGCCAACCTGGTCGTCGCCACGGCCGCCAGTCAATTCGAATTGCAGGACGCCCTGATCGCCGAACCGGACATTGACTGGTCCAAAATCACCATCTTCCACTTGGATGAGTACATCGGCCTGCCAGCCGACCATCCGGCCGGCTTCCGCTACAACCTGCGCAAACGCCTGATCGACCGCCTGCCCACCCCGCCAGCCAATTTCTTCCCGGTTGACGGCAATGCCCCAGACCTGAAAAAAGTCATTGCCGACCTGGGAAAAGCCCTTGAGAAGCATCCGCTGGACGTCGCTTTCATCGGCATTGGCGAAAACGGCCACATTGCCTTCAACGACCCGCCGGCTGACTTCGACGCCGAAGACCCGTTCCTGGTCATCACCCTGGACGAGGTATGCCGCCGCCAGCAACTCGGCGAAGGCTGGTTCCCCACCCTCGACGACGTGCCCAAGCGCGCCCTCACCATGAGCGTTCCGCAGATCATGAGCAGCGCTGCCATCATCAACGTGGTGCCGGACCTGCGCAAGGCCGAGGCAGTCAAAAACGCCCTCGAAGGCCCGCTGACCAACATGTGCCCTGCCTCCATCCTGATGACCCATCCTGATTGCCATACTTTCCTGGATGATGCATCCGCCTCCCTGCTCAAACGCAAACCGTAAACCCGGCCGCCAGGCTAATCCTGGCGCGCCATTCTACGCTGCTGGACGGTCTCGCGCCGAGCTGAAAATGCCTGGCCGAGACCGTCCACGTTACTACCTTGCCATCCATGTTGAGCGTCTCTGACACTATCATCGCCACCGAGGGCATCGGCAAGACTTATGGCACTGTTCCGGTTCTGCGTGAGATTGACCTGCGCCTGCGTCCAGGCGCCATTCTCGGGCTAATCGGCGAGAACGGCGCTGGCAAGTCCACCCTCATCAAATGCCTCAATGGCATGGTAGCGCCGACGACCGGGACGGTTTATTTTGACGGCAAGCCCTGCCGCTCGTTGACCGTAGCAAACGCCATTGCGCGGGGCATCGTCACCGTGCCGCAGGAATTCAACCTGGTCAATGACCTCACTGTCGCTGAGAACATCTTCCTGGGCCAGGAACTAACCTCGGGATTCGGACTGCTTCGCCGTCAAGAGATGGCGGACCGAACCCAAGCCATACTGAACCGGCTCAACGTCACCCTTGAACCGACGCAGCGTGTCGGCGCGCTCAGCGTCGCGGAAAAGCAATGCGTCGAAATCGCCAAGGCATTGACCACTCCCTGCCGTGTTCTAATCATGGACGAGCCGACCACCGTGCTCAATCAACGCGAGGTCAAGACGCTTTTCCAGCTTTTGCGTCAGTTCAGCCAACAAGGCACTGCTATCATCTTCGTCTCCCACAAACTGCACGAAGTCCGCGCCATCAGCACGGAGGTCGCTATCCTCCGCGATGGCGAACTGGTCGCCCAAGCGCCGACTTCTGAACTCACCGAGGCCGATATGGCCCGACGCATGGTAGGGCGGGAATTGAACCAGCTGTTCCCAGAGCTGCCGGCAGCGCCAGGAGCCGAGTCAGCGCCAGTCCTGGAAGTCGAGAACGTGTCGGTTCCCGGCTTGTTGCATGACATCTCCTTTACGCTCCGACAGGGCGAATTGCTCGGCTTGGCCGGACTAGTCGGCGCTGGACGCACGGAGCTGGCTGAGACGCTCTACGGACTCCACCGCCCCTCAAGCGGAACTATACGCCTGTTCGGCCGCCGCGTCCGATTTCATTCACCGGCCGACGCTGTCCAGGCCGGCATTGCTTATCTATCCGAAGACCGCCAAGGCGCTGGCATCCTGACCGATTTCGCCCTCACCGCCAACATCACGCTCACCTCCCTGGCGCGCTACTGCCATCCGTTTATCTCACGCCGCGAAGAACAGCACCGAGCCGAGCATTTTATCAGTCGGCTCGCCATCAAAACCACCTCCACCCAAACACCGCTGCGTCACCTCAGCGGCGGCAATCAGCAAAAAACCGCCATCGCCAAAGGCCTTGACCACGACCCCAAAATCTTCCTCTTTGATGAGCCGACGCGAGGCATTGACATCAAGGCCAAGACTGACGTCTATCGGATCATCCATGCTCTGCTCGGCCAGGGCTTGTCCGGCATTTTTATTTCGTCTGACTTGGAGGAAGTCATTGGCCTGTGCAGGCGCGTCGCGGTCATGCGCAGCGGCCGCATCGCCGGCTTTTTGGAAGACGACCAGATCACGGAAGAGGAAATCATGTACCTGGCCACTGGCGTGAAAGCATAGTCCCATGGCCACGACCCCATCCAGCCAAAACCAATTTATCCATCGTTTGCGTCGCCTGGCTGCTTCGCAGGGACCCTATCTGGCCTTGGCGCTTCTCCTGCTGGTCTGCGCTGCTTCCAGCCCGGCCTTTCGGCGACCGCAGAACCTTCTTAACATCACCCGCCAAGTCTCTTACAGCGGAATCATCGCTCTTGGCATGACCGCTGTCATCATCGGCGGCGGCATCGACCTCTCGGTCGGCGCACTGCTGGCTTTTGCCGGCACGGTCGGCATCATGGCGATGAATACCTGTGACAATCCTACCGCTGGCCTGACCGTTGCCATCGTCGTTATGCTGCTGACCGGCGCGGCCGGGGGCGCTATCAATGGCGCACTCGTCACCATCGGCCGGCTGCCGCCGTTCATCGCCACCCTGGGAACGCTGTCAATCTTCCGCTCCCTCAGCCTGTACTTAGCCGGCGCCGGCCTCACCACGGCTCGCCATGACGTCTTTATGCAAGTCGGCGGCGCTGTCATCGGCGGCGTCCCCTTGCCCGCCTGGATTCTGCTGCTGCTCACCGCCCTTGGCGCCGTGCTGATGACCTGCACCAAGCTCGGTCGGCACATCTGCGCGGTCGGCTCCAACCAACGCGTTGCCCGCTATGCCGCCATCAACACCGGAAAAGTCACCTTGATCACATACGTCCTCATCGGGTTATTGGCTGGCGTCAGCGCCTTTCTGCTCGGCGGTCGCCTCGGCTCGATCAGCTCCAGCACGGCTGGCAACGCTTACGAGCTGGACGCCATTGCCGCCGTCATCATCGGCGGCGCCTCCATGGCCGGCGGCCGCGGTTCCATGACCGGCACCCTGGCCGGAATCCTCATCCTCGGCATCATCGCCAATATCCTGGACATGTGGGGCGTTTCCGTGTATCTGCAGGGCGCTGTCAAAGGCGTCGTCATCATCATCGCTGTCCTGTTGCAACGGCCGCAAAACCAACAAGCCTGAGCATCGTATTCATCCATTCCCGGTTTGTCTTCCCAATTCACCATTCTATCAGGATCCACACTATGACCACATCCATCCGCCGCCTGGGCCGACTGGCCCTTGTCCTCATCCTCTTCGCAGGCGCTGCCGCTTGCAAAAAGCAACCGGCCGCTGACCAGGCCACCGTGACCATCGGCATCTCTATCCCTGGCATGGACCACGGGTGGACGGGGGGCGTCGTCTGGTGGGCTGAACAAGCCAAGAAAAAGTGGAAGGCTGAAGACCAGAACATCCGCGTCATCCTGTCTACAGCCAAGGATTCCAGCGAACAGGTTGACAAAGTCGAAAACCTCTTAGTCCAAGGCATTGACGCTTTGGTCATCTTGCCCCACGAACCCGGCCCGCTGACCAGAGTCTGTGAACAAGCCTCCAGCCAGGGCGTCTACCTCGTGGTGGTTGACCGCGGCTTGGACAAGCCGATTCACGACTTCTTCGTGGCTGGCGACAATCCCGGCTTTGGCCGAGCCTGCGGCGAAGCCTTGGCCAAGCAACTCGGCGGCAAAGGCAAAATCGTGATCATGGAAGGCATCCCCTGCCCGGTCAACAGCGACCGCGTCAACGCCTTCATGGAAGTGATCAAAAAACACCCCGGCATTGAGGTGCTTGACTCCCAGGCGGCCTATTGGGACCCTGAAAAAGGCCTCCGCCTGATGGAGAACTTCCTGCAGAAATACCCGTCCATTGACGCTGTTTGGACTGGTGACGACGATGTCCTGCTCGGCGCTTTAAAGGCGTATGCGGAATCCGGCCGCAAAGACATCAAGTACTTCATCGGCGGCGCGGGCAGCAAGGCCATTGTCAAGATGATTCTGGAGCGTGATCCGGCCATCCCCTTCAATGTCACCTATCCGCCGGCCATGATCTCCACCGCCGTCGACTTTGCGGTCAAGGGACTGCGCGGTGAAATCCCGGAGGGACAGAAAACCCACATCATGCCGGCCGAGGTCATCACGCCGGAAAACGCCAAGGATTTCTATTTCCCTGACTCCATCTATTGAGTCGGCGACGCCAGGCCTGGCGAACTTAAGCTGCAGCCAGGCCTGGCTGAAAAGCGCATCAATCGTCGTCAGCCGCCATCAATTCAGCGACTTCATCACTGATTTCCATGTCAGTGAACACTTCCTGGGCGTCGTCATAGTCTTCCAGGACTTCGATGAACTTCTGCACCTGGCGGGCGACGTCCACGTCTTCAATCAGCGTCACATTCTCCGGAATCAAAGCGATGTTCGACTCGCTCACCGGAATCGACGCATTCTCCAAAATCTCCAGAATGCTGCCGAAAGCTTCTGGAGCGCCGAGGATTTCCGCGACGTCCTCATCAACCGAGATGTCCTCGACGTCAGCGCCGCCACCCAGCAGAATCTCAAACAGCTTCTCTTCGTCTGCCGCTTCGCCCTCAATGACAAAACGCGCCTTGCGATGGAATTTCCAGGACACAGCGCCGCTGCTGGCCAAGCTGCAATTATACTTGTTGAAAAAAGACCGGATTTCAGCTGCGGTGCGGTTACGGTTGTCAGACAAGCAGTTGACGATGACGGCAACGCCGCCGGCTGCATACCCTTCGTAGCTGAGCGTCTCCATTTGGACGCCTTCGCCGCCGCCCGTGCCCTTCTTGATGGCGCGGTCGATGTTGTCATTAGGCATGTTCGCAGCCTTGGCTGACGCGATCGCCGAACGCAGGCGAGCATTCAATTCCGGATCGCCGCCACCTTCTTTTGCCGCCAAGATGATTTCCTTGGCAATCCGAGAGAAAATTTTTCCGCGCTTCGCGTCAGCAGCGCCTTTTTTGTGTTTGATAGATGACCATTTATTGTGGCCTGACATAGGCAGCTCCTTTTTCTTCTTTTTGTTTCCAGACTTCTATTTCTGTTACTGAGTAAACGTTATTGTGATAGACAATAAATCTAATGCATGAAACATGTTTCTGCCAGTAGTGCAAGCGCAAAGAAAATGCCACGCCGCGCCAGTGCGCCTAGTCAAGGCGGTCATGACAGCGCTGGCATGATCACAGCAAGACCATGGCGTCCCGGTGCACGACCTCCTGGGAGTTCACCGGCCTGTCCAACAGACGCTCCAGATCGCCGCTTTTCGCGCCGCAAATCCGGGAAACGTCCTCATGGCTGAAATTCACCGTGCCGCGAGCGATTTCCTGACGGGCCAGATTGACAATGCTGACCGTGTCGCCAGCCTTGAAGACACCGCGCAGGCCGACGATTCCCCCCGGCAGAAGACTGCGCCCCTGGCTGATCAAGGCCTTCGCAGCGCCCTCGTCGACGATCAGCTCGCCTTGCGGCTCAGAAAAGAAAGCCAAGAAACGCTGCCGGGCGTGCATGCGCCGATGCCGGGACGGCAGGAAGATTGTGCCGACGTCTTCAGCAGCCATGATGCGCGGCAGGATGGCAAAGTCGAATCCCTCCGCGATGATAAGCGGTTCACCGCTGCGGGTGACCATGGCAGCTGCGCGCAATTTGGTGATCATGCCGCCGACTGAGAAGCGATTACCGTCCGTGCCTTGGGCCATATTATAGATTTCACTGCCCAGTTCGCGTACGACGCTCATGCGTTTGCCCAGCTCGCCGGTCGTTTCGTCACGTTCGCGCATGCCGTCGATGGTGGTCAGCAGGATGGTCAAGTCAGCCCGGGCCATGCCAGCCACCAGGGCCGCCAGGGTGTCATTATCCCCGACCTTGATCTCATCCACGCACACGGAGTCATTTTCATTGATGACCGGCAGCACTTCGCGGGCGAGAAGTTCGTTGAGGCATTGGGCAACGCGCAGGTGTCGGCTGCGGTCATGCAGATCAGCGGCGGTCAGCAGCAGTTGTCCGCAATGAAAGCCCAGCTCAGAGCTGGCCTCCTCGTACAGCGTCATCAGCTGGCACTGGCCGACCGCAGCCAGGGCTTGCAAAGCCGCCATGCCTTTAGGCCGACGCCGCAGCTTTAAAAGCTCCATGCCGGCGCCAATCGCCCCAGACGTCACCACCACGACTTCCAAGCCGCTCTGGCGAAGTTCGCCAACAACCTTCATCAACTGTCGGATGCGTTCTGCCGGGCTCTGGCCCTTGACGTCCATCAACAGGCGCGTCCCGATCTTGATCACCACCCGCCGCACCTGCGCCAGGACCTCGCCCCTGGTCCCGTTGTCCGCATAATCATATTGCATAGCCAAATGCCTGTCCTCAAAACATATTTCAGAATCGGAAAAGAAAGATATAAATTTACCGGCAAAATCCCGGGATGCAACAGGACTGGGCGCAAAATGGGTGCAGTGCGCCTGCCTGGCAGCGCTTATCAAGTGGGCAAAGGCTCCGTCGCCGTGCGTATTCAGTCCTTAATTCCGAACAGTTTACGGGCATTTCCGCGGGCGATCTTCTCGAATACTTCAGCCGTAATCTCGCCGTTGTCACGCATTTCCAGCAGGAAGCTGATGTAGTTGCGGGCAAAGTCAAAATTCCGCGTCGAGCAGATGTCAGTGCCGAAATAGAGCTGATCCTGGAATTCGGTCATGAATTTGGCGGCGTATTCGCGGTCACGCATAAGGGCATTGCAGCCGCTGCCGGCCGAGAGGTCTCCGTGCAGGTTTGGATATTTACGCATCAGGAATGGCAGGCGCCCTTCCTTCTCAATCTTGCCCTTAGGATAGCCCAGGCGGTCTTGCTCTGACTTAATCGGGCCGATTTCCGCCCAGAAGGCCTGGGAGTGCCCAAGGAAGGTCAAGTTGCGGAACAGCTTGAGAACCAACTCCAGCCGCGGCAGTCCCTCGTTATCAGCAATGCCATAGCGGTATCCTGGTCGGATGGAAATATGAAAAGTGACCGGCATATCATACTCTTCGCAGGCCGCAAACATATTCAGCATCAGCGGGTCGTCAAACCAGAAGTTGGAGCAGACCTCGCCAACGCCCTTGCAGCCGATGCTCTTATAGTACTGCACCATGCGCTCCATGCCGTCGGTATAGGCGCTATTGTCCACCATCTCCGGGGCGATGTTGCAATACGGGATCATCCAAGGGTATTTAGTCTTGGCCATCTGCGCCAGCTCCTCTATCGACTGACCCCCATGCGAACAGGCTTCGCTGAGACCTGGCAGAATGACGGCCTTCTCAATCCCGACCTCTTGGTAGAATTTCTCCAATTCATCTGGCGAGGCATAGGTAGACCCGTCACGTCGCGGCATAACCGGAACAAATCTGGTGTGGACGTGGATGTCGATGAACATAGGAACCTCCTGACCATGCTGTTGTGGGAAATGACAACTTTTAGCCGGAAAACTCACTTCAAGGCGTCTCTGATGGCGTTAATGCAACAACTCATCCTTTCCAATCAATCCCAAAATAGTCCAACAGGCCCGCCTGGAATTCTGTTTCGGTCCGGGCCAGGAATTCCTTGATTTTGCCTTCGCCCAGTCCGATTCGGAACAGGCGCGCCTTCATGCCGGTTTCCGGATCAAATGCGTCAACGACGCTGTTGCGACCCAGGGGCGTTGCCATGTGCACCATTGTCTTTGCCAAAAACGGCGAATTAGGATGAGTGGCGCAGTAGTAATGCGGATAGGCAAAGTCAATGGCCTGCTGCGGATCCTCGGTGAACGAATAAAAATTGGCATAGCCGGCATCGGTTTCGACCTGTACGACCCAGCCGAGGATGGGGTCGGTAACGATGCGGTAGTTGGTGCCTTCGCGCTCCTGGATGATATCAGCCTCAAAGCGCAAGGGAGTCTGCGGGCAGGCCCGTCCCACGCCGACATCGGCCACATACGGCCCTTCCGGCAGGTCAACGCGGAGAATGCGATGGCGCCGTTTCGGCACAGAGAGGGATTCGCCTAAAAGCCAGCGGCCGAAGAATTCGGTCACTTTAAAGCCTAGTTCACGCAGCAGCCAAGTGTACAGGCCATTCAATTCAAAGCAGTAGCCGCCGCGACGACGGTTGACAATCTTGTCATACATCACCTCGACCGCCAACGAGCATTCGCGACGGTACAGCAGGTCAAGGTTTTCGTATGGGACGCTGGTGAGATGGGCTTTCTGCACTCCATTCAAGGTCGCCAGCGTCGGCTCCTGCGAACCGTCATAGCCAATGCGCCGCAAATACTTGTCAACCGTCATCATACTGTTGTTCATACCACCGCCTTTTCTAAGCAAAAAACCATCTACAGTTGAATCATACATCCAAAAAGACGACCCCACCAATTGAGAATCATCTCTGCTTGCGGGCGTCCGCGCACAGCCAGCGACAAACTCCGCACTCAACGCCTGTTGAGTATAATGGAATTCCGCCAAAAGTCAATCGGCCAAGCTACGTTTCCCGGCAGTCAAGGCAAACCGCCAGCGATTGATATTCGGAGTCCCGACAAGCTATGGGGTTCGGCACCCGGATAAGACACTTTAGTGGACAGTGGACAATGGACGGAAGTGGACTTTTATGGACATCAGTAGACGATGGACTGTGGACGGAAGTGGACATTAGTGGTGAGTGGACGTGGACGGAAGTGGACGTTAATGGACAGTGGAGCGAAGGCACGTGTCCTGCCCAGGCTTCCAGCCGGCAAAATTGTATCATGCTTACAGTCATGCCCTTTGCGCCGCAGGCACTTAACCATGCTTAACCCCTGGCTTCAGTCTGGGGATAGGCATACCCCAAGCCTGGTGCCTTGCAGGGGCACTACAGAAGGCTGACCGATTGCCCCTGCCCTCCCCTTGCCGGGAGTCCGTCGTCTGCGTGAGATCAGGGAGTTATGACTTTGACCTCGTAGCGTTTAAAGGTCATGGTTGTGGGTTCCTGGCCAGGAATGGGTATGGCTGCTTCGAACTCGTCTTCACTGGTATTGACGGCAATGACCGTTTGCTTGCCGTTGACGGTCTTTGCCCACCATTCGACGCGGGCGTCTTTTTTGACTTCGACAGTGCCTGCCTCAGTGGCGCCAGGAGCGAGGAGCAGTGGACGGAGATCACGGATGTCCTTGACGACCGCGCAGAGGGCGTCCCACGCATGGGGAACGTGGGCAACGGTGTAGAACTGCTGCTGGTGGGATGCATACCACCACCACCATAGACCATTGACGGACTTGACGACGCCGACGAAGGCAGCAGCACGCATCCAGTCAGCGTCCGGTTCAAATCGCGTGGGGTCAACGGGCATTTTATTCCGGAAGGCCTTGCTCTGACTCTGGTCGTAGCAATGGATGAGGAGGGTAATCGGCGAGTCGTTGAGCAGGAGTTCGCGGTGGCTGGCAATGGTTTTGACGATTTGCGCAGGTTTGTGGTAGCTCTGGGTCCAGTGAGTGTCCCAAGTGCGCCGGTACTTGTTCATGCCCCTGCCCCAGGTGGTCATCACCACGGGATGATAGGGATCGAGTTCACGGACTAGTTCAGCCAGGCTGGTCAACAAGGCCGGCGAGACGTACTGCTTGGCGATTTCCGGCTCGTCGTACAGATACCAGCAAAAGAGGCCGGGATGATCCGCCAGCGCGCCAACACGTTTAACGAGGTGTTCGAAGTTGCCTTGAACCATACCGCTGCCGCTGCCCACGCCGCGGTCAAAGCCGATGAAAGCCCGCAGGCCATTGGCGGCGCAGGCGTCAAGGTATTCGCGGCAGGCGACGTCGTCCTGACTGCTCTCCCAGCGGTAGGTGTGGATGACTTCGAAGCCAGCGCCCTTGATCAACGGCATGTCATTCGGCCGCACTTCGTAGATACCCAGGGGGAAGATTTTCTGGCCGTTCTGATTGTAGTTGCCGTCGCTGTCAATGATGACGACGTCAGCCGGTTTGGCTGCGTGGAGCAGCCAGAGGACTTGTTCGGCGCAGTTGCCGCTGGGATCGGTCGCGGTGACGTGCAAGGTATTCAAGCCGCGCGGCCAGCCGCCGGGCATGCCCAGGGTGTATTCGAAGCGCTTTTCGCCCAAGGTGCGCGGTGCACTTACGCTGACGGCCTGATTGTCGCCAATGCTGGCAGCGATGGTCGGCGCCTGCGCGTCTTCGTCGCTGACAACGAGAGTGACGCTGCTGTCCGGCGTGGTGACGCGCCAGGCGCGCCCCGCGATGATGGGCGGCAGGCAGTCGCGCTCCACTGGCACGTCGTGGGTGAAAGACCACGGCTGCACATCAGTACAGCCCACGGTGGTGACGCGCCAATGCCAAGTGCCGGGCGGCAGCGGCTCGCGCAGCTGCCATTTGGTGTCAACTCCGAGCTCGTAGCGGCGGGTGGCGTCACCGACGGGGAAGCTTTCGTCGCGGGACAATTCGAGGACGTAAGAGTTGACACCCATCATCAAAGGCGTCCACTGGAAGAATGGCGTGTTGGTGGCCAGGACGGCATCGGGTTCAGGCCTGAGCTTGTTCACCGAGATGTCAACTTGGCGCATGCTGAAATCATCAAACCAGGCTTTACCCGCGCCGCGGAGGGCGAGAAAGACAGAAGCAAATCCGGCGTCAAGGGGAGCGCGCAGCCCCTTGCATTCCTTGAGTTGCCAGTCCTTGGTGCCGAAGATATCGCAGGCGTACTGGCCGGAGTCGAGCCATTTGCCGTTTTTGTCAGCCCATTCCACGATAAGACCTGCGCCGACAGATGGCATTCTGCCGGCCTTGGGCACGACATTCTCGGTTTTAACGAAACAGGAGGCATCGTAAACCCTACCACCGACGATAGGCACCCGGCGCGTGATATAAAATTCTTCAGTCATGGGGTCATTGACGGTCAGGCAGGCGGACTGTTCACCGGAGTGGACGTTATCGCGGTCGAGGCTCCCCGTCTTGCCGAATGACCAGTTGTCCTTACCGTCTTCGAAGCCGGCATTAGCCAGCGCTATGGGCGTCACCCGGCGCAGTGGCACGCGCAAACGGCGCTGGCGCCTAGCGACTTCGGCAGGGGCGAAGTCCTCTACAGTGAGTTCCACGGTGGTGGCGATGGCTTTGGCTTGGTCAGTCACATGGGTGGACATGATGTAGCGGATGGCTTTTTCGTAGTCGCGGCGTTTATCCTGAAGCATAAAAACAAAGGGGCCTTCAGTCCGGGCAAGAGTGTAGCGGTGTTCGGGCAAGTCAAAAACCAGCGTACTGACTCCGCGGTTGGAGAATTTTTCCTCGTCATTGATGCTGATGGGTTGACCATCGCCGCAGAGGAAAATCAGGCCATCGCTGGTCTTCGGGCTATCTGGCGGGATGTAAATGCCGAATTCGACGGGGCCGGTGGGCTGGGCGAGCATATTGAGGGCTATGCACAGGGTTTTATCAGTGAATGTGAGGGTCAGTTTAGCGTCGGCTTGTTGGTCCTGTTTATGCCAGGTGAAGGCATTGCCGTCTCGTGTCATGGCAGCATTCCGGAAGTTGAAGCTCTGCTGCTTCCAGCCTGGTGTGAAGGCCGCAAGGCTGAAGCGGCTGATGAGAGTCTTGCCGGCGTAAGACACAGCGATGTTGCTGGCAGCATCGACATTGAGCTGCCAGTTGCCGATGGCGGTGCTAACTTCCTGCGCAGAGAGCAGACCAGCGCTGAGCAACAAGGACATGAACAGCTTTTTCAACATGGCGATTTTCCTTGGACTAGCTGGGTTGAAGATGCTTATTGAGGAAAGTGTGGTGGCTGGAACAGGCTGAGGCGCCAGGCGCCCAGGCTAAGGCAATTTAGTGGGCAATGGACAATGGACTCAAGTGGACTTTAATGGACGTTAGTAGACGATGGACTGTGGACAGAAGTGGACTTTAGTGGAGAGGGGACGTGGACGGAAGTTGACATGATGGACGGCGGCTGCGGCATCGTACGTAGTTCAAACTTTAGTTTGCCGTATGTTTCGTGCTTTTAGTGTTTCTGCCGCTGCGCGTCGGTGAACGCGAGAGCCATGGCGGACAACGTAATCCAAGCTCAACTCGCCCCTCGCCCCTCGCCCCTTTCCTGACTCCGCTGTGCGTCAAAACCTCGAGTATCAATAAGTGACCGATTACCTACCTTGCCTGTAATCAAATATTGCTATTGCTTGCGCAATATGAATGTATGACTACATTAACGGATGTCAAACGAGGTCGTTAAAACAACACTTTTCCTGCTGTGTAAACTTTATTACCTTACAAGCCTTATATTATTCTTGTCACTCAAGCCGTCTACAACCAGGCCGTCCGGTTCGAGGCGTTGTTCCCGACAGGCCAGGCGGCGCGTTCCTTTCACCCCGCAGACAAGGACAGTCCACATGAAGTACTCGTTCATGAGCTTTTCCACCCCGGAGGCCACCTTAGAGGAGATGCTGGCCATTGCCAAACGCTTCGGCTATGACGGCATTGAGCCGCGACTCGACTCCAAGCACGCCCACGGCATCGAAGTCGCCACGTCCCCGGCGCGGCGGCAGCAAATCAAAGATCGCATCAATGCGAGCGGCATCAAACTGGCCTGTCTGGCTGCCTCATTGTCGTACGCTGACCCCGAAAAGACCGCGTCCATGGTCTTGCAGACGCACGACCGCATCGACTTGGCCGGCGACCTCGGCGCCCCGGTCATCCGCGTGTTCGGCGGGCCTTTCCCAGACCAAATCGACCGCGAAGCCGCGACTGCCCACGTTGCTGATGCGTTGTTGAAAGTCGCCGCGCATGCAGCTGATCGAGGTGTGACTCTCTGCCTGGAAACGCATGACGCCTGGTGCAACCCGGAACACGTCGCGGCCATCATGGAGCGCGTCAACCATCCAGCCATTGCCGTCAACTGGGACATCATGCATCCGGTGCGGCGCGGCAATGCCACCATGGACAGCGCTTTCCAGGCTCTCAAAAACTGGATTCGGCACCTGCACATCCACGACGGCCCCAAAGAAGCCTCTGGTCTGCTCCCAATCGGCGAAGGCGACATCGACCACAAACGCGCCCTTGAGCTGCTCAAAACCATTGACTACCAGGGCTTTATCTCAGGAGAATGGATCAACTGGGAAGACTACAACGTCCATCTGCCCCGAGAAATCGCCACCATGCGGAGATACGAAGCCGAAATCGCCTGACCTACAGCAATGGCGACCGGGGGGGCTGCGCTACTATTTTGGGGAAAATTTTTCTCAAAATAGCATTTTTGTGTCGCCTCGCCGAGGCTCAGGCTTAGGGGGCATCCACCCCCAGGTTCCGCTTCGCTTCACCTGGGGTTACTCATGGTGCCGCCTCTACGAGGCTAGGGGCGGCCTTCCGGCCGCCAGGTTTACAGCCGACAGCCGAAAGTCAGTACAGCAAGCGTCCATCGTAAGACTTCGCACAATAAAAAGAAATTTCTGTGTATTCAGCGTATTCAGTGGTTACAGCAGCAACCCAAAAACAAAAAACAAAAATTTCGTGTCCGTTCGTGTTTTTCGTGGTTAAAAAATAGGTTATGGCCTGCTCACTTCACCACGCCGACCTTGATATTGAGGTCTTCTCGGCGTTCGAGGCGGTCAACGGCGCCGTCCTTAATCCACAGAATCCGGTCTGAGGTCGCCAGCATTTTGTGGTCATGCGTCGCGGTCACCACGGTCACTCCCAGTCGCCTTGACAAGTCAGCGATCAGGTTGATGATTTCCTCGCCGGTCACCAGGTCGAGGTTCGCAGTCGGCTCATCCGCCAGGATAATTGCCGGCTCATTGGCCAGCGCCCGCGCAATGGCCACCCGTTGTTGCTGGCCGCCGGACATTTCGTCCGGTCGATGCGTCAAGCGATGACCCAGGCCGACCATTTCAAGCACTTCAATGGCGCGCTTGCGCGCCTTTTCGGGTTCGACTCCACTGAACAACAGCGGCAGAATGACATTGGAGATGGCGTCATAGGCGGGCAGCAGGTTGTAGGCCTGGAAGATGTAGCCGATGTGATTGCCGCGGAAATGCGCCAGCTGCCGCGGCGTCAGCTTAGTCAAGTCGACGCCAGCGACTTCGACCAGGCCGGAGGTCGGCCGGTCCAAGGCGCCAATCATGTTGAACAAGGTGCTTTTGCCGGAGCCGGACGGGCCCATGATCGACATATATTCGCCCCGGTAAATCTCCAGATTGATGTCACGCAAGGCGTGCACAACCGCTTTGCCGAGGTTGAACTCCTTGTTCACTTTTTGAACTCTGATCAGGACTTCCTGACTCATGTTTGCAGTCCCCTTATCCATGTCTGCCAGCACCGGTCTACCCGGGAACTGTCCCTGAACTTAAAACGGCAGCTTGATGACAGCCTTGCTCAAAAAAGTAACGCCGACGCCGACGGTCGTAATCAGCCCCATGCCGCACGAAAATCCGGCCGCGACCACTGGAATGTACTGCCGCCACTTCAATTTCAGGCGCTTCTTGAAATAGAACTGCCCAATCAGCGCACCCAGGAATTGCGGCAAAATCGAATGCGGCAGGCTCTGTCCCAGACCTCGGACCACGCCATACGTCAACATAATCGGCGCTCCTAAAAGCTGCATGCCGCCGAACAGGACGACTCCGGCTACAGCTCCAACGCTAAGGTAGGTGACATTAAAAGCCTGCTCGAACATGGAGAATTCGCCCATGGTCGAGGAATACATAATGCACCTGTTAGCCGCAGTCAGCTCCCACATCCGCTGTGCAAACGGATACGCTACCGAAGGAATCCGATCCAGGCCCCAGATGAAATTCATGAAGAAAATCGTGCTGAGCAGAATCAGTGGAAAGAGTATGATCTTGGTTTTCCAGATGCTGGTGAATTTCGTCCCCGTCAATTCGCATTGCCGGTAGAACACGGTCATCGTGCCGTAATTGGCGATCGGCAACGGCAGGAACCAGACGGCGACGCCGTGATAGCCGCTCAAAATCAGCGCGGCTTCACGAATCATCGGCACTTCGACGACTTGGCCGACCATGCCTTCCAGCCGCGCCGTGACGTAGCTGGTCAGCGGCGTGTAGAAGAAGCCAAGAATCAACAGCACAATCAGGACGTTGCGGATGTCCTTGGTCCAGCCGCCATGATGCCACATCAGCAGCCCGATTGAAACACCGATGTAGGAGCAGGTGATGACAAAATAACAGAGCAGGATTATCCAGCCTTTGATATCGCCGCGGCCAGGTGGAACGTCTTTCCAGGTGCCGCGCTTGGGGCCGCCGCCGGGCTGCCGGGAGGCACGACGGCTTTTGAGCACGCTGCGCACGACCTGGTAAATCCCAGCCAGGGCAATCGCGACCGCAATGCCGATGTGCAGGCTAAAATAAAAGTCGATGTTGTTCTTGAACAGTGTCGACACTGTGTCATCGCCGAATTTCCAATTGCTGAGGATGCCGTGATTGTACAAGATGGGATTGGCGACCACGGTGATGATCAGGCCGATGAAGCTGCCGACCATGCCATAGAACGGCATCACCATGCCGGTAATGATGTTGCCGAAATCCCACGAGATGCCGGTCGCCACCGCCTTCAGGTACAAACCAGTCTTGCTGGTGAAATCAGAAAATGGAATCGGGAAAATCTGGATAGCGGTACCGGTCAGTGCGCCGCTGATGACCGGCAGGAAAAGATAGATAGAGCCGAAAGCCAGTCCCAGCGCCCCACCGATCGCAAACACCCGCCAGCGCCAGGATTCCTCGGCCGTCTTAGCATCCTTGGCCTCAATGTCCTCGGCCATCGCCATGATGCCCTGGGCGCCAATCGGCGCCATGGGAAACGGCAGTCTCTCCATGTCGCTGGCAATGCGGAACAAGCCATAGCCCAGGACGACGTTCGAAAGCTGACCGACAAAGGAACCGAATATCATCATCAGAATCGCCGGCAGCCAGTCGATGTGGAAAAAAGTCCGCTTTGCGTATGAGTCCGACCCCAGGGGCGCTGCCCACCAACGCGGCAACTGGTCAGCCAGGCCGTTGGCGGCCGCCGCGTCGCTCTGAGCGAAAAATTGCTGCCAAAGCAGGCCGCCGGTCGTGGCTGCGCCCATCATCGACCCGGCCATGAAGAACAGCACGAAGATTTCCGAGCGGTTCAAGTAACGGTGCGCCCGGCGCGCCACTTCAATGAACAGGATGACAGTCACCCACTGCGCTGCCGAACCAATGCCGGTGCCGGCCAGGAGCCCCATGTAAATCGCCCCAGGCACCATGAGCAGGGCCACAAAAATCGCGCCAAATAGCGACGACCAACGGAAGCCCTCCTCAAAGGTGGAAGGCACTTCCATGATGCGCCGAAATTCTTCAAGCTCGCGGTCAACTCGATGTTCCATGTGCTGTCTCTATAGCGTCTTGCTGGTTCGCGTTAATTCTGTTTCCAACGTCTTGTCTAAGCCGACGTCCCTCACGCCTGCTGCTTCGTATCTTCCCCGTTCCCATTCATAATCTGCAAGGCCTCCAGGGTCTGCTGGCGATAATGCTCCATGGTCTCTGGCGAAATGGAGCGCCAGATGAGGAATTGCTGCCGGAGGTCGTCCAGGAAGACCTTATTTAGGCGCTGCCAATCCTTTGGCTGTCCGGACAGACGATGCAGCACCACCCGAACCTCGTCAATGCCTTCGATTTCGCTTGGCGTGCTGCGCAGCGCGAAGGTCTGGCTCACCCCCAGGTCAAACGGCGCCAAAGCCAAGCGCGCATCCAGGCCAAGGTCGCCGTTGGGTTCCTGTACCAGCTTCACGTCGCTCGTCATGAACCGCCCCAGGCCAGTGTCGGTATGATTGCCAAAATGCTCTTTCAGGAAAGACACCACTCCGGTAATGTCGTATTGCGACACTGTAAACGGGAACACTAGGTCCATCAGGTCGCCGACTGGCGGCGGCGGGCGCCATGTCCGCATCAAACCCGGGTTAGCTGATTTCGAGGCTTTGATCGCCGGGTAGACCGACGAGAGCAGCACCGTCACCATGACAATCAGAATCGTCGCAATTGTATTCGTTGACGACATATTCATCTCCGGCACTCGCACCAGGCCGTATTCCGCAGCCACCCCCAGCACCTTCAAGGTTCCTTGCGCCAGCAGATATCCGCCCAGGCCGCCGATAAGGGCGTAGACCATGGACTCGGCAAAAAACAGCGTTGCCACGTGGCGGGGCGCCAGGCCAAGGGCGCTGAAGGTGTAGATTTCCTTTTGCCGGTCCGCCACTGATCCGAGCATGGTGCCGAAGATCACCAGGCCGCCCAGGACTATCGGGAAAAACAGATCGCGGGCGCCGCTTGCCTTCAACACTGTTCCCAGGAGGTGCCGGTAGACGCCGTTGTCGCCGGTGGCCGGGATTGGGAACGGCAGCATCCGAGCCAGGTTCTCCGCTGTCTCCACTGCGGCCGTGCTGTCAGCCGTATACACGGTCAGCGCATACAGGGCGCCGCCGATCGCCTTGGCTGTGTCCGCCGTCACCACTGCCACCTGGTCAACCGGCAGACTCGCCCAATTGCGCTGCGACATCGACTCCATTGCCTCGTCATCCTCCTCCAGCGCTGCCGCTGTCGGCTGCGAGGACGAGGTTATCTCCGTGAAGTCAGCCGGCAGAATGCTGCTCATATCCATGTCCTTGGCTGCCGAGACCTGCACGGCGTCCAGCAGTGGACCTACCCGGAGCCGCCGACCGCGCAGCAGCACCTCGTCCCCAGCGACGACGCCCAGCGCCTCGGCTACGGCCTCTGTGATCAGCACCGTATCTTCCTTCAAGCCGCTGAAATGCTCCTGGAGATCAGGCCGATTGGCGATTTCTTCCTGCTCAATGCCGAGGATGCCCCGCACTGTCACCGGCCGGGACGCATCCGTACGGCTCATCAACAGCCCGGGGTTGTCTTGCGTGGACGGCGACACCCACAGGCGTCGGCAGACGGTCAAATCCGGCCATCGGCCGCGGATGATGTCCTGCAAGTCCTCGCTGAGCGGATTCCAGTTGACATTATGCACAAAGGCGCCGCAGTAGTTGGGATTCGGCGCTGCAAAGATCGTGACGATGCCGGACTGGGTGCCAAAAGACGCGAAGCACAGGATGGTAAAGGTGAGGAGGATAATCGTGATGGCGGTCAAAGCGGTGCGCGTGGGTCGGCGGCGCATGGTCGAGATGCCCATCTGCATTGCTGCCATGAAGGTGTTCACATTTGACACGTCGTTGACGTGCACTGTCGTGGTCATGCCCTGAATCGCTTTGAGCTCATACTCGAATTTCCGCATGATGATGAAAATCACCATGACCGACATCACCACGATGGCGAAGCCTAAAAAGATGATGATCGGCGTGTTGGCGATGGCAAAGGCCGGATGTGACAGGTACAAGACGAGGAAGGTGACCGCAAAAAAGAAAACAAACCAGTAGATTTGCTTGTAGATGGTGGTGGCGCCGATCAAAACCCGCTCCAAGGCGAACGCAAACGGCACTGACAATCCCAACAGAATCAGGACTGCGAACACCAGATCGTCCAGCATGGCCCTGACTTTCTGGTACACCGGCCGGGAAACCCAGAACGACGTGGTCGCCAGCGCTTCCCGCCGCATTGGCGACGTGCCTGGCCGAGCCGCTTCCAGGAGGATATCCTCGGAACGGCCGTGCATCTCGGCCAAGGAGGAATCCAGGATGCCCTTGGCCCGCAGGATTTCCATCCGGGACTCGTTCAGCCGCCAGAGGTCGGCCGCCGAGCGCGCCGCTGCATTCAGGGTTAGGGGTTCGTCGCTCATCGGGAAGCCTTCGCCAATCTGCTCTTCGCCAGGCTCGAACGTCTCCAGGAACTCAGGCCCATTGTTCAGGCCGACCATCTGTCTTATGCTGAACAACTTAACGCCCTTCTCCCGCTCCTCGGCATACCAGCACACCACGCCGTCAACCGTCTCAGTGAACGACTTAGCGCGGTCAAGGTCAGAGTTAGCCCGAGCCGACAACACCTTCACATTATCGCCTGGCAGCCTATGCGTCCGCTGCTGCGATGGCAGCACTATGCAGCCGGAATTGGCCCGGAAGGTGTTGAGGCGCCAGCGGATCGTCGTGTATGAGTTGTTTCCGGAGACTTCTGCTGGCAGGCCCTGGGGATCGAAGATTACGGCAAAGCCGCCGCGGGCGCCCCAGGCGTTGGTGACCGGCCCCAGGGCGTAGCTGCCGTTCCGGTTTGTTCGCAGCACCTGGAAGTTATCAAAGGCGGGCGGTTTGCTTTCCTCATAGGCGAGGGACATGTTCCGGGTCAAGCGGAATTGGATGATAGCGCCAGACATGGGAGTATTGGGGATTGAGGTTCCGGGCAGCATGCCCATGACCATGGGGCCCTTGACGCTGTTGTCACTGTCAAAACTTGGCAGCACGTATTCCTTGCTGGTGACGATGCTGCGGCGCAAGGACAGCCCTGGATGGCTGCCGACCGTTTCCGCAGCCAATTCAGGAGACATGGCGCCAATCGGGAACAGGAATGCAGCGATATCCTCGACCTGGCTAAAAAGGCGCGACAGGTTCAAGCGGTCCAGGGTGTCGTGCGGCGTGCCCTCGTACTGGGCGGATTCCTGCACCGTGCCCAGGCACAAGTTGTAAATGCCAAACAGACCGGCCGGCTCGCCGCTGTGGATGAGCGCCTGAGAAGCCCACAGCACCCGCGTCTGCGACAAGGTCTGGTCTGCCGACTCCGGCAGAAACAGGCTGTCCAGGCCGGCCTCGGTGCGCTTTTGGTGCGTGCGCAGGAAGACCGCCTGAATTTTGCCATACAGCCCGGGGTTGTCCTGATGCGAATGCATGGCCGACTCCCCGCCAATGACCAATCCCCAGCGCTCACTGGTATCACCCAGCAGCAGCGACGTATGAAGGGCGATCCAACGATCCCCCAACAGCCGCACAATCGCGGCGTCTGCGTCCAGCGCCGCCCGTTCCTGCTCAAGTTCACGGGCTCGGGCATCAATATCATCCTGGACCTGGGCGACGATCAGCTCCAGGTTAGCCTGCACTTCCGGGCTAAGGGTGATCGGCTCGCCGCCAGACTGACGTTTCTGCCGACCAATCACCCGTTGCAGCTCGTTCCAGGACTGCTTGACCGGAAGAACCTCCGCCTTGGCAGCGGCGATTTCCTCGACCCGCTCCCGCAAACTCTCGGGCAGCTGCGTGCCATACGTCTTGCGGTAGTTCAAAAGTTCGTCATTTAAGCGGTATTCCTTATCCTTGTAGATATGAGCCTGCTGCTGCGCCTTGTCCGTCAAACGGTCGAGAAAGCGCCGCCGGGCGTCCTTGGAACGCGCAGTCAGCGGCGCCGGACTGGTCAGAATCTTCCTCATTTCGCTGATAAAGGTCATTTCATTGGCATATGATTCCTCCCGCTTCGCCAACGTGACGTCAGGCTTATCCGCTTCCAGGGCGCGGTAGAAATAACTGCTGCCGAGATGTCCGCGCGCTTGCTGGTCAAAAAAGGCAATCAGGGTATGGCGGCGAGGCCGATTGCGGCTGACTTCGCCAGCCAGATGGAGCAGCGCCGCGGCATTGGCTGCGCTGCGCGCGCCAGGCGACAGCCAGGGCACCTCGCCATAACTGTCGAGGTTGGCCGCCAAAATCACCACTTCCTCCTTGCTCTGCGCAAACACAGGGTCGGTGCCTTGAAAGAAAGCGAAAAGGTTGCG
The DNA here is from genome assembly GCA_012799905.1 of Lentisphaerota bacterium. GTDB lineage: Bacteria > Verrucomicrobiota > Lentisphaeria > Oligosphaerales > Oligosphaeraceae > JAAZKI01. The sequence continues at coordinate 32,624 of JAAZKI010000587.1, forward strand.
ACCGACGGCTGGCGCCCAGACGACGCTGCTGTGCAAAGTCGCGGTCGCGCCGGCCGGAATATCCGCTGCCGGGCCGTCATAGTAGAAGCGCAGGAGATTGACATTGCTCATGACATAATGCGAATGGCGTGCGTCTGCTTCGGATGGCCGCGTAAAGATGACGGCCTTGGCGCCCAGGCGCAAAGCCCTCAGCCAGCCCTGTCCGCAATTGTAGTCCAGGACAACCAGCGCCCCTTCCACTGACTCGCGTTCATAGTCAGCAGCGGCGCCCTGGCCCATGTGGACGATCTTGCCGGTCACCCCGGCCTCGGGAGTCACCGGCGGGATGATGCCGTTCGGCCGCATCGGATGCAGCGCCAGCGTCCGACCATCCGTCAAAACCAGGTCAGCGCGCTGTTTCTTGATCTGAACCGTTGCAAACGGCTGTTCAATGATCTCATCTGGGGACAAAGCCTGGAGCCGCGCCAGGACATAGTCGGCGGCGCGATTATACTCTGGCGTGCCGCTCAGCCGGTGCGGTTCGGCGCTCAGCCGCTCACAGTCCGAGATAAACTCCGGGGGCGGCGCTGCCGACCAAGCCGCCGCCGTCAACCACATCGCTAAGATAAATGTCCAACGCTTCATTCGCGTTCCGTTTCCTGTTGTCTTGGTGACAGGCGCTGTTCTGACCACAACTCATTGACGCTGTCAGGCCGTTCTCAGCCGCTATCTCCGTTCCAAATTACTTAAAATGACTATATTCCTGCCAGGCGCCCGCCCCCGAATCTTCCAGCGACGGGCGTCTGGAATGTCCTCATTCAATGGTGCCGACTTCGATATGCACCTCACTGCGGTCTGCCATGCGGTCAATGCGTCCATCCCGAATCCACATCAGCCGGTCGCAGATATTCATCATGCGGTGGTCATGCGTGGCGCAGATAACCGTCACGCCCTTTTCCTTGTTCAAGCGTTGCAGCAGTTCCAGAATCTCCTGTCCGGTGTTCAGGTCCAGGTTAGCGGTCGGCTCGTCGCAAAGCAGCACGCTCGGGTTATTGGCCAAGGAGCGTGCAATGGCCACGCGTTGCTGCTGGCCGCCCGACATCTCAATCGGCCGGTGATGCCAGCGTTCCTTCAGACCGACTATTTCCAGGATGCCCATGCCGCGCTCCCGGGCCTGGTCAGGCATCACTCCGCCAAACGCCATGGGCGTGGTCACATTCTCCAAGGCAGTCATATATTTAATCAAATTGTAGCTCTGGAAAATATAGCCGATTTTATGGCAGCGCAGATACGCCAGCTCTTCGGCCGTCAACTGAGCCACATCGACTTCGTCAATGAAGACGCGCCCTACCGACGGGCTGTCCAATGCGCCGATCATGTTGAAAAACGTCGATTTACCGGAGCCGGACGGCCCCATCACGGCGATGAACTCACCCTGGAAAATCTCAATATCAACCCCTCGCAGGGCCTCGGTCAGAACGCCTTTCATCATGTACGTCTTTTTCAAGCCCACCGTCCTGATGATGACGCGGCGGTCGCCGTTGCCGTTTGCGACGGCCGAATTCTGCCCGTTGGTTTGTTCTGCTGTCACTGCCGCCATACTCTAATTCCCTATTCTACGCCTGCCCTATCTCCGCACCTGGCCCGGCCATCACTCCACTCGCATCGCCTCCATGGGTGCCAGCCGCGCCGCTTTATACGACGGCACAACTGCTGCCACGGCTGCCAGCAAGGTTCCTAGAATCACCGAGACGACCATGCCCAGCAAAATGTCGCCAACCGGAATCGCACTGAAGAAATTGACTCCGAAGGCCGCCATCACCCGCCCTAGGCCGATGATGGCGCCGAGAAGCGCCCCAATGGCGCCGCCGACAAGCCCCATAAAGCAGCTTTCCAACACAAACATCAACATAATAAAACCATCCAACGCTCCGAGGCATTTCAAGGTTGCAATCTCGTTGAAGCGCTCGGTCACGGACATCATCATGGCATTGGTGATGCCGATGCCGCAGACCAGCATGGACACGAACAACAGCCAGGTCAGCCGTTCGCCCAGTCCCATGAAGCCGCGGCCCGCGTCCACCGTCAACCGCGCCGCCTTGTTCAGGGCGGTGTTTTCCTTGCGTCCCCGCGCCAGGCTCACCAGCCGCTCCGCGTCCAGGCCGGTCACATCAAGGCCGGCAGAGGTCATTCGCTCCAGGTAACGGTCGGCAAACCGCCCGCTGTCGAGATAGTCCCACATCATGATGACATTGACGTCCGCCGGCAGAATGTTAGCCTGCTGAGCAATCAGCTGTCGACAAGGGCGCTCCTCCATGCTTTTTTCCAGGTGCAGGGTGTCGATAAGGCGCTGCGCCTGGACGGCAATGATTGGCGCCAGTTTTTCCGAGTCAAAGACAAAGCCAGCCTGGCGGATGACGTCGCCGAAACGGTGATCAGCCTCGGCCAGGCATGCCAGCAAGTCCTTGTTCTTGACCTCGCGGTTGATTTCGGCTATGGCGCGGCCGCGGGCTGTCAGAATCTTATTGAGTTGAACCGTGACTGCTGGCGTCGCCTCTAGAAGCGCGTCCAGTTTCTCTTCCGGAAGGTCAAAATGCACGGATTTAATCCGCGCCAGCGCCGTCTCGAACTGCTCCCGGCCGGCTGGCGTCCGCAGCCGATTTAAGATGCCCATGCCTGTCGCGGTGTGAATCATCGAACGGCGTTTCGCATAATCGAGGCCATTGAAAAATGAAAAGACGAAAGCGATTTCCGCCGCCTGCTGGCGCAGTTCTGTCATCTCACGGTCGGAAAAGTCCCCAAAGCCCTGGATTTCCTGGATGATCGCGGACTCTGGCGGGTTGTTGGCCAAATCAGCGACCACTGACTCCAAGCTGCCTGGCGACGTCAACTTGGCAGACCAGGCATAGATCAGACGGGCATTCTGAATCCGCTCCCTGGTATTGGCAGCCACTGAGCGCTTAATCAGGCTTTCCGACAAGATGTTCATCAGGAAAGCCACGGCAACAACGATGACCGCCACTGTCACCGAGGCCCGAAACAGCCGGTAGCGGATGCCGTCAACCGTGATCCGGATGGTGCGATGCAAGCTGAGCCATGGCTGCTCTGCAATCTTGATTTCCTTCATAATATTCTCACTTGAGAGTACTGAGTTTATTTTACAGCAGATAAGACGTTAAGTTACTGGCACCGTCATTTTTTGCAAATGCGGCATCAAGGATTCCCACGATGTTTTTTTGAAATCAGGCCTTTTTTGACAATGAAATCACGCACGCCTTGAGTGCAAACTATTTCCCATTCCTGGTTAACCGGGCAGCACCCCGAATCCTTTCGGCGGCATGCCAGTAACAATATAATATATTACGCCAGATGCAGTTATAGTAAGACCGGCCAGTATGTCGCCGGCAATCAGCCCGATCATCAAAGGCTTTAATTTCTGGACAAATTTACTGCCGCCGTAATGGTTGGCGATAATCTTGATGGTTCCGCCGATGATGAAAGACCAGGCCATCATATAGCCGGCATAGCCAGGCCAGAGGCAGAAGAGGACGGGGTGGATGGGCCAGCGCGCGAACCGGAGCCTGGCCACGCTGAACAGGAGGGTGGCGGCAAACGTCGCCCCAAAAGCGATCATGAAGCGCTTGTTTGGTTTGATGGCGGCAAAGCGTTGGAAGCCCTTGCAGCTCTCAGAGGCCGCCAGGGTGTCCTGAGCCTGGAGGCGCTGGCGAGCCGCGACAACGGAGTTGATGGCGTAGCGCGGCACGCTGGAGGTGGCAAAGCCGTCCCGCCAGTTGGCGCCGCGGTCATAGTTGAAGTAAAGCGTCACGGGTATGGCGATGCAAAGGCCGACGATGATGGCGATGGCCGTTAACGGCAAAACCCGCGAGAAGCGGAGCCGAGAACTTGCAGAGAAATGCAATGCGTTGACCATGAATGGCATGAAGCATTCACGCGGATCAATAAAGAAAATTGTAGTCAGAAAAAACATGATGGCCAAGGCGGAGGGGCCAAGGGCCTGTTCGCCAAGGATGGCGACAACCAGGGCGCAAGGATAGATTCCCGGCGAAAGGTAAAAGACACCGGCTTCCGCGATGATTCGGCCTAACACCGTAAACAGCGCGATGGCAATGGCCGTGTAGAGCAAGGCCAGCTGCCAGTCAAGGCCAAGCACTGTCAGGCTGACGATGAAGGCGGTAGCGGCAAGCAAAAAGCAGCGGACGCCCCAGACTGCGGCGGCAGGCACGTCCCGACTAGGGCCGAGCCGCAGCGCACCTTTCAGGGCGCTGAGATAGTAGTGGCGCCCAGTGTAGAGCAAAGTAGCAAAAAAGGCCAGGAATCCACCTAAGATGAAGCCGCTGGAGATACGGCCGGAAAAGATGTAGCCGGCATGCATGGGCATGCCAATCTTGGCGAGGACACCGGCAATGTAGAAGAAGACAAAGGGGCCGATGCCGACGGCCATGGACACGTCAACAGGAATCAGGAAGGCAATGCCGATGGCGGTAAAATAAAGCCTGATAGTGAGGAGGGTACGGCCGCCGCCGCGCATGAAGGTGGGGAAAAGCTTGGAGAGAGGCCATAAGCTGATGAAGCGCCGGAAGGGAATCAGATATTCAGAATGATAGAGGTAGAGATAGTTGTTGAGATGGATGGCATAGACCAACAGGCAGGAAAGCCAGAACCATTTGTTGCGGAGAACCTGGCTGACAGCGCCATCGGCTTCGGGCATGATGGTGCGAGCGAATTGGACGATTGGGTAGGGCAAGAGTTCGTTGTTGGCCCATTGGTGGTGACAGGCGACGGCGATGCCGCCAAGGGCGAGCCATAGCAACAGAAAAAGTGGAATCCAGAGGGAGAGGGTGTCTTTCCAGGCGCCCCAGGGGATGTCAGCTGGGCTGACATGCTTTTGGCCCGGCTTGGTGGGCATGCCCTGAGCCATGGCCAGCAAGGCGTTGCCATCGGCGTACTCTGGGTCTGCGAGCATGCGCTTAGGCAGGAGGTCGGTCGCGGGCGTGAACGTCGGGCTGTCCTTGCTGTCTTGCAGTTTCCAATTGGCGTTGGTTTTGGCGTAGTGGTGCGGAAGCATGAGGGCGTTGGGCAAAAGGCGCATCATACTGCTGTAGGGGATGCAGCAGGTGGGAAGGACAATGGCGAGGATAAAACAGAGTTCGCGCGAGGAAAATGGCCGCAACCACGAAGACGGCTTGCCCCGGCTGAGACGGCGCAAGATGGGATTGACCGTAATTAGAAAAAGGAACAATCCGCCAAACACGGACATGGGCATGTGATTGCCCACGAACAAGGATTGATAAAGGATAGCGTCATTGAAATATGTGAAGCCGCAGATGAAGGCGACAGCTGCAAAGGCCAGGAAGAAAGCACGCAAAGTCATAAATAATGAAACTCTCTGTGAAAGATGGGGATGACAAAGTATGCTTTTGTGGCACTAATTTATTCGCAAAGAAATATCCTAATCGTCATCAAGCAGATTTGCAAGCTTAGGCCGAAATATTTAGCAAACTTTTAATCAATCACTTGATTGATATTCATTTTATTCTTTCAAGCGGCGGAGCCAAGCCCTCAGCAGGGGCAAGGCGCTCCAGTGGACAGAACTCGGCACTCTCGACATTCTCACTGCTCTGGCCAATTCACCGCTTAATGTCCTCACTTGGCGTCGTTTTCGGCTTGATTCTCCTGACTGTCTGGCGCCATCATGACGGCCAGGATGCCGCGTTGAATCAACTTGCGCAGATAATCGACTACCGCCGCCCGCGCCTCGTGAAAGCTCAAATCATACGTATCCTTGAACAAATCAATGACGTCTTCAACCGTTCGCTGGCCATCGCACCAGCGCCACAGCCGAGTGCCGATGGCGTCCAAGTCGATTTCCCGCTCGGGAGAATAGGGCACAAACCAACTTATCGGTGGTACCATATATTTCGGTTTTTGTGTTTTGACAACCACAGTCACGGTGTTTTCGCCTTTTTCGCGCACAGCTGCCGCAATATTGCGGACCGGATAAGCTGCCAACATCGCCCGCCAGTCCCCGCTGCCAAGGCCGGCTGAGTCACCACGCTTCATAGCAGCACCTCCAATCCGGAGCAGCAGGACAAGGCAACGTCCAAGCCAGCAGCCTGCTGCCCGCGCCGTTGGTGCATCCAACGCGACACGCAGTACAGACGGCGGTCGCCCGGGCAAATCCAGGCGCAGGCCTCATACTGCCGTCGGCCATACAGCCAATCCTTCAGCACGGAGCGTTCTCGACGCGCAACCAGGCTGCAAACGTCATGCCCAGACTGCCCTGCATGGGTCACGCTCTCCTGCGCATACCCGGCGGGAATCGTCTGCACCAGCCATTCCGACACCGACGTTGTCAGCCATTCCGACACCATGCCCCGGCGCGCAAAGGTCGCCGCGCCGCGATTATTGCGGAGAGCGAAAACAGCCTCAGCCTGCGCCGGCTCAACGGCGCAGGAGGCGAAGACGGTTGTTGCTGGGACGTGCCAAGTCATGCCGAACGCCTGCCAACGCTGGCGACCATCCTCTGACCTGGTCAAAACCCGCAGCATATCCAGCACCCGCCCTTCGAACGACGGTTTCGACTTCTCACCCGGAGGCCACAGGAAAACCGCCTCTAAAATCTGGCGACTCTCAGCCGAATACATCCCGTAACGGCAGATATCGCGCTCGCCATCCTGACCGGACGTCCCCAACCAGGGGGAATGACCGAGCGGCCGAACGTCGCTCAGGCCGTCCTCCGACAACTTGGCGCGGTAATCGCTGACCATCCGTTCCATATCTGGAGGCGCTTGCATGCGCTTCCAGTCCAGTTCAAAACGATACTGGTAGCGGTCGCCGAACACGCAGCGTCCGACTTCCGGATTGCGGGTGAATTGCAGCATTTCCCAGTCTGGGGGCAGCGTCACCGACAGCCCTTGCCAGACCCATGTCTGCCAGGCTGGGGAAATCTGTCCTGAACGTGGCAAGCGCGGCGGCTTCATCGTGGGAACCATCTGTAAGGCAATGGCTTCTGTCCTGTATTGAGGTAATACAGGAAGCCGACGATCATAAAGATGACGGCGGCGATGATTTCACCGGTAATGATGCCGATCATCAGCGGCCGCAGCTTCCGCGCCATGCGAATGCCGCCGAAACGCACAGCCGCCTTTTTCAACATCCAGCCGATGAAGAAAGAATGGCAGGTCATCGCCATCGGATAAGTGGCCCACAGCAAAAACATGACAGGGTGCAACGGCCATTTGGGAACCCGCAGACGCAGAAAACTGAAGAACAGCACGACGATGATGCCAAAGCTAAAAGCGCCCACGAACATATCTTTAGGCGCGATCTGCGACAGGCGCTTCCACCAGGGCAGCGCCGCCACCTCCTCCAGGCAGCCGATTGCCTTCAGCTGCAAGACTTCCGGCAAGGCCGAGCGGAAGCTCATCGTGGGAATCCGCTGGTAATGCCAGTTCATGTTAGTCGGCGCCCCGAATTCATAGATGGCCACGAGGATGACTGCCACCGCGATCACGACTGCGACCGTGTACATGATCATGCTGGTCACTCCAGCCTTGGCCGGCTTCACCCCGGCTCGGTCGCACAACCGCAGGCCATTCGTCAAAAACGGCATGAATGCCTGGCATTGGTCAATGCACAGCATGACGCAGACCAGGCCGCAGATCACCTGCGCTTCCGGCGAAAACGTGTAGGTGCCCAGGCCAGCCAGCAACAGCCCGAAAATCGTCCACCGAGGCTGGATAAAGAACAGCCCGGTCTCAGCGCTGATCCTGGACACGACCACAAAGGACAGCAGAGTCAAAAAGACCGTGATCAAGGCAAACGGCAGTTCCAGCCCCAGGCGCCAGATCAGGTATGTCATCAACACGAAGGCCACCATCAGCAGACGGGTCGCCCAGATGTTGGCGCGCTCCGGCTCGTCCGCAGCCAGTGGTCGAAACGCCTTGACCAGCAAATACCGATAGTAGTTCCGGCCCGTGTATAACAGCATAAAGAACATAGCGATGTACGACCCGGCTCGCTGCCAGCCCTGCCAGCCGCCAATCCAGTCGGTGGACAAATTCATGCCAACGGTCACCATCGGCAACGCGGTCAGAACCCAGCATAGCTGCGACAGCCCCAAGGTCAACGATATCTCCGTGCTCAGGAAAAACGCAAAAGCGACGACCAGCGGAAACACTGACAGCGCCAGCAGGTTGGAGCCGTATTGCACCCGGAACAGCTGCGGCCAGACCTGGGCGAACGGCGTCAGACTCCAGTTCAGTCGAATGGGAATATAGTAATCCGGAAACCACACGCAAAGGCCATTGTTGACCCGGATGACAACCAAAAGGATAAATCCGATCCAGAACAGCCGGCTCCGGAACACCGCCGGCCATAGGCGACCGGGCGATTGCTCGATGAGAGTGGCGTTGAAATCGGCAATCGGAAAACTGAGGAATTCATGGGCTGACCACTGCTTGTAGGTAATCAACGCCAAACAGACGCTGGCCAAGGCGCTGAGCAGCACAAGCGGCATCCAAGTTTTTAGCGGCGGCCACCAGGCTCGCCAGGGCACTCGGGTAATCTTGGTCCACATCCAAGCGTGCCAGGGCCGCTCATCCACCACGCCTTTTGGCGCTCCCATGATGTAGCCGCCGACCGTCTGATCGTAATTCTCCTCGGTGACATCGACCAGGGCTTCCTTCGGCGCATAGCTGAGAATGTCATTCTGCTGCCAGCCGGGCGTCACGCGGTTCCAGTGGAACGGCATTATCATCGTATGCGTGAACTGCTCCAACAAGCCGCGCCCGGGAATGCTGCAAGACGCGCTCCACAGCAGCACAATCAGCGCCAATTCACCAGTCCGGAAAGCATAGCGCGGCCGCCATAAGCCAATCAACGGATTGACCAGCAAGACCACCAACGCCATCAAGCCGATGACGATAATCGGCAATAACTGGCCGTTGGTGAAACTCTCCAACCCTAAAACGCAGTCGTTGATATAACCGCAGGAGGCAATGAAAATAGCCCCCAGAAAACCGATAATGAGACTGCGCACTGACATGTAACTACCTTAACACATTATAGATATCAATACATGGAATGGTCAGCAAGCCGTATGCCGGGACTGCCTCACACCCGAGAATGTGGCGGAATGCCTGACCACAGCCGCAATGCCGTGGAATTTCAGTAAAATACAGGGAAATATACAAAAAACAAGAGCCGCGATGCCCTTTGCCGCAAAAAAGCGAATAATTTCTGCAAGCTGATACGAAGGGCTTTGTTTAGGGGCGAGGGGCGAGATTAGGGGCGAGGGGCGAGATTAGGGGCGAGGGGCGAGATTAGGGGCGA
>JAAZKI010000383.1 GCA_012799905.1 Lentisphaerota bacterium
AACATTCAGCATTCAACATTCAGCATTCAACATTCAGCATTCAACATTCTCGCCCCTCGCCCCTCGCCCCTCGCCCCTAATTCTCGCCCCTCGCCCCTTCTCATGAACGTTTCCTGGGCAGCAGGGCTGCGTGTTGGTCTTCGCGTTCGCGGTCAGAGGCAGCGACATACAGCGGTTTGCCGTCCAGGTCGCAGCGGGCATAGAACATGGCGGTGGCGATCGTCCCGGGGGTGGGCATGAAGCACTGCACCTGCTGCGGCTTCCAGCCTCGTCGCCGGAACCAGGTTGCCAGGCGTTGCATGTCAGCCATCGTGCACCCTGGATAGGCGCTCATGATGTAGGGCACGACATATTGCTCCTTGCCGTGTTTGCGACTGCATGCCGTGAAAAGTTTGCAGAATCGTTCGAATAGGCTGAAGTCAGGCTTGCGCATCAAGGTGGTGACTGCCGGAGCAGCGTGTTCCGGCGCCAGTTTCAGCTGGCCGCTGACAAACTCTGCGGCCAGGCCATCGACGAAATCAGGGTCTTGCAGGGCGGCGTCATGGCGGATGCCGCTGGCAATGCCTAGATGTTTGACGCCAGGGAGCTTTTTCAATTGCCGGAGGAGCTGGAGATATTCTTTTTGCTTCAGGTCAAAATGCGGGCAGATTTTGGGGGTCAGGCAGCTTCGACGGCGGCAGGTGGAGGGATTGGCGCGGCAGGAGGCATTCCAGAAATTGGCAGTGGGGCCGCCGACATCAGAGACAGTGCCGCGCCAGCCAGGCATCTTGGTGAGAGCGCTGATTTCAGCAGCCAGGGACTGTGGTGAGCGCGAGACGATGCGACGGCCTTGGTGCAAGGCGAGGGAGCAGAAAGCGCAGCCCCCGGCGCAGCCGCGCACAGCTGTAATGCTCCATTGCACCATATCAAGGGCGGGGATAGGCTGGGAATAGGACGGATGCGCCTGGCGCGTGAATGGCAGGCTGTAGAGGGAGTCAAGCTCAGCCTGGGACAATGGTGGCTGCGGCGGCTCCAAAAGCAGGAGTTTTTTGCCGTGCGGTTGCGCCAGGCGGGGGCCGGCGTGGTGGACTTGTTCTTCGATGGCGAGGGTGGCCTCAAGCAGTCGGGTCGGTTTGGCAAGAATGTCCTCATAGGAGGGGAGCATGGCGGCGTCTTCCGGTTGATCGCTGATTCGGGCTGTGCCGGGGATGCCGGCGGGCGACTCACCATTGCGCAAGCGTCGTGCCAACTCAAGAATGGACTTTTCGGCCATGCCGTAGAGGATGATATCAGCCTTGGCGTCGAAAATCAACGAGCGGCGCAGTGAGTCAGACCAGAAGTCGTAATGGGCGGCGCGCCGCAGCGAGGCTTCAATGCCGCCTAAGGCCAGGAAGATGCCGGGGAAGGCGGCGCGAACCAAGTTGGCGTAGACGATGCTGGCGCGATTGGGGCGGGCGCCAGCCTTGCCCCCAGGCGTGAAAGCGTCGTCACGACGTTTTTTCCGGAAGGCGGTGTAATGGCAGAGCATAGAGTCGAGGCCGCCAGAGCCGATGCTGCAGAACAGGCGGGGTCGGCCGAGGCGGGCGATGTCTTCAGGCGTGTCCCAGCGAGGCTGAGCGATGATGCCGACGCGGTAGCCGTTGGCTTCGAGCAGGCGGCCGAGGAGCGGCGTGCCAAAGGACGGGTGGTCCACGTAGGCGTCGCCCGAGATGAGCAGGATATCGAGTTCCTGCCAGCCGCGGGCGGCCATTTCGGCTTTGGTCATGGGGAGCATGGGCATGGTAAGGCAGTCAAGGCTGGTCGGGTTGAGACGGTCGCGTTTTTTTTACCAGCGGCGCATCAGCCGGGCAAAGGTGTCAGCGAGGGTTTTGATAGTGATAGCGCCAGGGATGGTCCTGGTTTCGGTTTGTAGAGTAAGGAGCCGAGGCAGGGTTTTCAGCTTGTCGATCAAGTCGTCCCAAGAGACGGTTCCAGTGCCCGGTAGGCTATGGCTGTCCTCGTAGCCATTATTGTCGTGCATGTGGACGGTCACGATGTGCGGTGCGAGCCGTTCGAGTGCATTCGGGTATTCTTCGATCACGTCACCCCAGGCAGCGTCCATTTCCGAGAAGTACTTCTCTCGTTTTTTCCCTGGTGCTGGCGCCATCAGATTGGCATGGCCGACATCAAAGCAGCAGCCCAGGGTCTTGGACTGGAAGTGCTCAATGAGGAAGACGACTTCGTCCGGGGTGTTGGAGCGTTCATAGCTGTTTTCGAGGGCGATGACCAGGTCGAGTTTTTTGGCTTCCGGGATGAGGGCTTCAAGGGTGTTGATAGCAAGTGGACGGAGGATGTGATTGGGGATTTTGGCGGTGACGCTCTCATAGGCGCCGAGGTGTACGGTGTAGGTCTTGCAGTTGTTGTCAGCAGCGATGCGCATAGCCCGGAGGTGATCGGCTATCATGGCAGGACGGCGTTCCGGGTCAACGCAGTTGAGGTCCTTGCCGCGTCCCCAGAGTCCATGACATTCGGCCAGGGTGATATCCTGGTCGTGGGTCATCTGCCGCAACTTAGGCAGAAAATCCGGCTCAGTCATGAGTCGTTGTAGCCAGATATGGCTGAATACGAGATGGCGCACGCCATTTTCGCGGAATTCGGCCATGATGTTCGGGATCATTGCATCTGGCACAAACTGCCAGGAGTAGTAGAAGGACAAGGTTGGGGTGGGCATGACAACGGTCTCGGGTGGGAAAGGCGGTTTATTTCTGGTCGGCAAGGCTGTCGACTGTCAACCTGGGCAAGGGCTTTGAGGCGGTGTTTTGGGCGTTGAGGATGTCTTCTTCCGTGAAGGCAGTCAGGAGGATGTCGCCTTTGCCGTAGCGGTCGTGGTCATAGATAATCCAGATGCGGCCGTCGCTGTCCTGACAGCCGTCTGGATAGGAGATTTGGCTGCGTTCGTCCAGGAGCAAATCGCCGAGCCAGGTGGCGCCGTCCTCCTCTGACAGATAGGCGGCCAGGTGACTTCTGGTCTTCCAGATGGTTTTGGCGTCGCTTTCAATGGGTTTTGCTGGCGGCCGGTGATTGACGAGAAGAAGCCGGCCAGAACGGAGGCGAGTGAGGAAGAAACGGGAGCAGGGACCGGCGATGGCGGATGGGCCGGCGTCAAACCAGGTGACGCCGCCATCGCGGGAGTAGGCTTGGCCGACGCCGTATCGCGTCCGCGCCAGCGCCCACAGACGTCCGTCCCGCAAGGCGACGATATGGTGTTCGTCAAAGATGGATTGATCGAGAAGGAAGCCGCCGCGGCGAGAGAAGGTGCGGCCGTGGTCGGTGGTGACGACAAGTCCTGCGCCGACTTCAGGAAGCAGGCGCTCGGGTGGGTTGCCGCCGCCGACGCCTGGCGCCCAGATTGAGACCGGGAAGCCCCAGGCGCCGTCCGGAAGCACAGTCGGTTTGTTCAGCATGATGCCATCGTAGATGCGGATGGGGGCTGACCAGTCAGTAAAGTCATCCGGCCGTTCCAGGTATGCTCCCCAGACGCCGTTGACGCCATCTGCGATGGTGTTGATGCCTGGGGAGAAGGACTGGGCCCAGAACAGCCAGACCCGGCCGTCAGGGTCTGTCCAGAGGGTTGAGTCAAAGGCTCGGATATTGGGGCCGGGCGGATCAACAACGGCAACCGGCCCCTGCCAGGTTCGGCCTTGGTCAGCGCTGGTTTTGACCAGAACGAAGTTATCCGGCCCTTCGCCTTTTCCGCCGCCGAACCAGCAGGCGAAAAAGCGTCCATTGGGAGCGATGGTGAAGCCGGGGATGCCCTGAAAGGTGCGGTTGGTGTGCTTGGTGGTCGGGATAGTGACCGGTACTGGTCGAAGAGGGTCGTTGTTGGTGTTCATGGCGATGAGTTGGGGTTAGAATTCTCGGATTCGTTTGGTGACAAACAGCCATTTGGCCAGGTAGATGAATGGCGTATCCAGCAAGGTAATCAGGGCTTTGAGGAGGAAGGTGGTAATGACGATGGACCAGAAGGTGTTGGTGGGAAACACGCCGAGAAAGGCGATAGAGGTGAAGATCAGCGTGTCAATGGCCTGGCTGGCAAGCGTGGAAAAGTTGTTCCTGACCCAGAGGAATTTAGTCTGAGGAAGGCGATTTTTCCAGAAATGGAAGCTCCATACGTCATGGTGCTGGCTGATGACATAGGCGACAAGGGAGCCGAGAACGACCCTGGGCACGAAAGAGAAAATGCTTTTCAGGGCAGGTTGGGCAAAGTCGTCCGCCGCTGGCACAACCGCGATAGCGAGGAGCATGATGAGAGTCATGCCGATCATGCTGAACATGCCGATGCCGACGGCGGCATACGCGTCGCGCCGACCGTAGTTTTCCGAGATGATGTCCGTGGCCAGGAAGATGCTGGCGTAGGCGATATTGCCGAGGGTGGCGGTCATTCCGAACAGTTTGACGACTTTGATCACTTGCAGAGTGGCGATGATGGTGGCAAAAGGAATCCAGGCGTACAGCCCGAGGCGGCCATAGCGCTGGTACAACAGCAGCAGCAGGCCGTAGTCAAGAAAAAACATGCCGACGAAAAGCCATTCGTTCATGATTGGGTCAATTCTGGGGGAGAGATGTGGAAAGGAGGTGGTTTAGGCGGTTCCGGGCAGCGAGGCGACTTGGCGGTTGCTGCGGGCGGTCAATGTTCAGTCAGGAGCCGGTTCAGGTCATCCTGATGTCCCATGACGAGGAGGATGTCTTGGGGCTTAAAGCGGTCGTTGTTCGGGGAGATGTTCATAATCATGCGGCGCCCCGGCCTTTCGCCTGGGCGGATATCGTCGCCCTCAAGTCTGGCTGCAGTTTTGTGTCGGTCAGCAGAGTGGTGCTCCGGGGTTGGTTGGGCGGAGCTTTCCTGATGCCGCAGTCGTTGCACGCCCAGCACGTTGATGTTAAAGCGGCGGCGTACGTTCAGCTCTTCCAGGGTGTGTTCGATAAAGCTCTCAGGGATAGGAAGTTCCGCTACACAGACGCCATCCGGCAGCGAGAACATCTCGTAGAAGCCGGGGCGGGCGATCTTATTGGCGACTTTCTGGCCCATTTCGCGTTCAGGATTGATGACTTCATGCGCCCCGACCTGGCGCAGAATTTTTTCATGCAAATCATTGGCTGCACGAGCGATGATGTGGCTGACGCCGACTTGCTTGAGCAAGGCAGTAGTCAAAATGCTGTTTTCCAAATGGCCGGTGCCAATGGCCACAACGACCGTGTCCATCTGGTTGATTTCAGCTTCTCGCAGGGCCTTTTCCTGGGTGGTGTCCAGCAGCAGCGTCTCTGTGACCCGGTCTTTGACGTCATCCAGGGCTTCCTCGTCATGGTCAATTGCCAGGACGGTGAAGCCGCGGGCGATGAGGGAGAGGGCGACTTCCCGGCCAAAGATGCCGAGGCCGATTACAGCGATTTGTTTTTGCATAGTGCCAACCCCTTTGCTGGACATGTCGTTCAGCCGATCAGAATTCTGGTGTCGACGTATTGGACTTTGGAGACGACGCGTGGTTTCAGGGACATCAGGAAAGTCAGCAGGCCGATGCGACCGAGGAACATGATCGCCATGATGATCAGTTTGGCGGCTTCCGGCAGGCGCGGCGTCAAGCCGAGGCTGAGGCCGACGGTACTCATGGCAGAGACGGTTTCAAAGATGATCAGCATGATGTTTTCGCCGGGCATGATGACGGTCAGGCTGATGGTAGCGATAGCGATGACGGTGAGGGTCAAGGTCACGACGGCAGCGGCCTGCATGATGATTTGGGGAGGAATGCGGCGCTTGGCGTAGATGACATCGCGTTCGCCGGCCAGCCAGGAGCGCAGCAGTAGGAATAAGACGCCGATCGTGGTGACCTTGACGCCGCCGCCAGTGGAGCTGGGAGCAGCGCCGATAAACATGAGAACAATGGTGACTAGGACGCTGGCGGCGGTCAGGCCGCTCATGTTGATGGAGTTGAAGCCGGCCGTGCGAGTGCTGGATGACATGAACAGGGCATTGCAGACAGCATCGACGAAGCCCAGGTCCTGAAAGCCAACATGGCGGTCGAAAAGAAGGAATAAGACTAAGCCAGATAGGGTGAGAATGGCTGTCATGGTGAGGACGAGGCGCTCATGGCAGCCAAGGGGAATGCGCCGGCGTGAGAATAGTCTCTGAATTACGCCGATGATGACAATGAAACTCAGGCCGCCGAGAGTGATGAGCCCAGCGATGGTGAATAAGGCGAGAGGGTTGCCGGCAAAGAGCATCAAGTTGTCGGAATGCAGGGAAAAGCCGGCGTTGCAGAAGGAGCTCACACTGAGAAAGACGGCATGGGCAAGGCTGGCGTGGATGGGATAGCCGAGGTCAAAGCAATAGACGCTGGCGAGAATGGCGGCGCCAATGGCTTCGATGGCAAAGGTGCCGAGGACGATGATTTTGAGCAGCCTTTGCGCGGCTTGGTTGCGCTCTTCGCCAGTCATTTCGCGCATGGCAGCGTCACCGCGGACGCCGAGTTTGTGGCTGAGCATGATGACTACGAACAGGGAGATGGTCATGATGCCGAGACCACCCAGTTGGACTAGGACGATGATGACTGCTTGGCCGGTGGCAGTGAAGGCGGTGGCAATGTCCAAAACAGACAAGCCAGTGACGCAGACCGCGCTGGTGGCGGTGAACATGCCGTTGATGATGCCGACGCTTTCGCCGCTGGCGCTGCAAACCGGCAGCGCCAAGATGATGCCGCCGCAGAAAATCAGGGCGAGGAAACTGGTGATCAGAAGCTGGCCAGGCCGCTCAAACAGGCGTTCCCAGAAGCCGTGCGGGCGAGGAGCGCCCTTGCCAAGAAAAACAGTGGCGGCGATTTGCCGGATAAACAGGGCGAGAAGGCAGAGATGACGAGTCGAGGGCAGGGCGATGATGATCACAAAGCCAACGGTGAGCGCGACCGTCGCCCAAAAACTGCCGGGAAGACGCCGCCAGAATTCGGCTGTGATGAGTGTCTTCAGATCGGCTTCGGCGACCCGTGGGTGATCCGGCGGCAGATAGCGCGCCTTCCAGCTGATAATCAACTTGAAATGACGCAGGATTTTGATTTCCGCCACCAGGCTTGCAAGAAGCGTTCCGGCTGCCAGGATCGTGGCCGTGACGACCATGGGGGGCTTCGGAAGCAGAAGGCCGCCGGCTTGATACAGGGTGACAACGCCGAGGCCGGCGAGAGCCAGCTTGGCCTGGCGCAGTGTGGCCGGATGAAGCAGCCCTTCGCGGGTGACGTCAAACGAGCGCAGTCGGCGGAAGTTGAAGGCCTCTCGACTGGCGTCAGCCGGGGTGGAGAGCATCAGTAGGCGAGCCTGGAGCATGGCAGCGGCGATGCCTAAGATGCTGGCGTATGGATTGGCCGGGAAAACGATCAGGTACAGGGGCAGGGGAATTATGGCGATGGCGCCGCTCAGCAGCATGCTGGGAGGCGTGGCGTCGGCCGCTGAGGGCAGGCGCTTTTTTTTGACCTGCTGGAAAAATCGCAACCACGGCAGGACATGTCCAACCAAGATGAGGATTAAGTAGCCGATGAGCAGGTGTCCGGGTCGAATCGGGATGAGTCCTTCCGGAGTGAACAAGTCCTCGTAAGCGGTCAGGGGATAGAGGATGAAGACATGGAAGCACGTCCCCAGGCAGAGCAGCAGCAAGTCCCGCAGCAGCATATCGCGGATGCTGTTCAGGCCGGATTTGGGGGGTGGCCGCTGGGCAGGGCTGGCCGGAGAAGGGGGGACGGTGGCTGTCATGGAACCAGCTCCGTGGCTTGCCGGTACTGTTGGCGGAAAAAGAGGGTCCACTCGCGCACAGTGACAGTCTGCGATTCCGGCGTCTGGAGTTTTTTGGCAACCTCCAGGGCTTCGTGGTGGGCGAATGGCAGTTTGCGGAAAGCATCGTGAGCGGCCGGCGCGGCTTCAGGGCCGCCAGCCTGGGCGATTGCCTTCCAGGCGGCTCGTAATTCATCCTGGCAGTCGATGACCATGACCCGGATCAGAGTGCGGAGGGTGCCAAAGAGCGGGCCGGTCCAAGCACCTTCGTAGGTGAATTCGGCTGCGAGCCCGAATGGGTCGGCTTCTGGCGCAGTCATGTCCCGGCGGTCGTCTTCTCCGTACAGGTCGCGGCGGATGGGGAGACGGTGCAAGGCGTATTTGCGCGGGCCTTCGGGTCGGCCAGGGATGGTGTTCCAGAGTTTCTGCCCTTGGCGGCTGAGCACGAAGTCGATGAACATCTCGGCGCGTTCGCGGTTGGGAGCGCCGCGGAACAGGCCGATGGGGTCAGCCGAGACCGAGGAGGCGGCAGTAGGAGTGTGATAGACGATGGTTCGGCGGCCAACGTGCTTTTCCTCCCATTCCGCCTGCGAGCGCCCATAGAGGTCAATGCACATGCCGGCAGCGATTTGGCCGG
>JAAZKI010000050.1 GCA_012799905.1 Lentisphaerota bacterium
TACCATAGCAACTCGGGTGACGCGAAGCGGAACCTGGGGCAAAGCATCCTCCCGAAATCAAAGCCTCGGAGAGGCGGCACAAGAATAGTGCCGCCCTCCACAGGGCTCCGGGGTTGTATTGGGTGGACTTCCACCCCAGGTTCCGCAGTGCTCCGCACAGCTCCACCTAGTTGCATGGTGTCGTCTCTCCGAGACTGGAGAAGTTTGACCGCGAGCCGCATGGAAAGGCTTGAGGCAGACTGATCGCCCGCAACCCATTTTTTGTTCACGGAAAGCACGGAAAGCGCGGAAAATTTGCAGGGTTGTTGCTTCGAGTAATGGGATTGCCTGCGGATTTGCGGCCTGGCTGGTTGTTTTATCTGACAGATCGGATGGCCTGTATAACGCATTGCGCCGTAGGTGCTTAAGCATGCTTAGCCCCAGGCTTGGGCGTAGGCTGAAACCTATAGCCCACACATAGACGGAAAGTCCCTCGTCCATAGAAACGTTCATATGCCGCTATGCTGGCGGTATGCGTGGGGTGTCTTGCCATATTTCCGTTTGAATAACTTGCAGAGAAAGTTACTGTCACAGAAACCGGACTCCGTTGCGATCTCTTTGATCGTCTTTTCGCTTAATAGCAGTTGCTGGGCAGCGTGATGAAGCCTAAGATCATTGATATACTGCGCCGGAGTCGTTCCTATCAACCGTTTGAAAACCCGGAAAAAATTCCGTTTAGACATGTTCGCTCTGGAACATAATTGATCGATAGAAATATTGTGATGGAAGCTTTTGTTGAGATAGAGGATCACCTCCCCAAGGTGGAAATCCTTTTTTCTGTCGCTGTCCTCTCGAAGACTGCAAGCGGCTAAAAGCTGAAGCAGGTTGCAGAATCCGGATATGCATGCAAGGGCTGAACCAGGCATCGGCTTGGATATGGTTTCTTTAAGTTGGGAAATGATATCCATGTATGCATTCCGATTCCCCATGTCCAGATGATACATCGGTGCAGGATTATATTTGCCATGCTCGTCTACCGGATTGAAAAACTGCCGGTATTCAGGTAGAATATCTTGCCCCAGCAGCTTTTCCGGTTGGCAAAGCAAATTGAGCACCATCATGCTTTCAGCGTCCAGATAGTTGTGCTCGACGCCGGGGGGAATGATGACGACATCTCCGGGCACCAGTGGCACGGTGTTGCCATTGCAGTTGTGCACCGCTGCCCCTTCCAAGATCAACGCAATTTCCGTACAGTCATGCTCGTGGAGGGCGTGTTGGCGATGGGCACCCCGGGGAGGATAGACAATCGCAATCGAAAGCTCCTTGCGCAAGGTGAATTCGGACAAACTGACGTATCGTGTTTTAAAGGCTCTCATAGACATTCTAAACATTTTTTCATGCTACCATCGGTACAGAAGACACTCTGATAAGCATACTGTAACATGGAAAAGAAAACATACCAACATACATACACCTTGCTGCCATGCAGAATACCTGACTTCCCATTAGTCATTATAGAAAATATCCGGATGAAACAGGCTATAGAAAGGCTCCAAACCATGCATAAAACCGTCATCATGCTGCTGTTTTCAGCGCTGCTGCCTCTCCTGTCAGCCGCCGAAATCCATTTTCAGGCAGGCCAAGGCGACCCTCCATTCAAACTGCAAAATGGCGCGGAAATCACCCAGGAAGGCTATCTGCGCCTGAACGGCAACGGCGCTTGCGCCGAACTACTGGCCGACAAGGAGGCCTACCTGAGCAGCAGCCGCGGCACGACCATCATCGCCATCCTCAAACCTGTCGAATACCGCGACTGCGCCTTACTGGAGAGGGCAGATTCCTTCCGCCTGGGGCTGACATCCGGCCGTCGCTATAATCTTTCCACAGCCTGGGATCAAGCTCCCAAGGCCGCTTTCGTCAGCGGCATGCCTGTCACTCCTGGCGAGGGCTGGGATATCGTGGCCGCTCACGTGGAGCGACATGTGGACACCGCTAATGGTATCAATGCCGTGCGCCTGACACTTTTCGTCAATGGTCAGCAAATGGCACAGCGTGAAGTCAATAATGTAGAGACCTTCGGCGGCAACCTGCCGTTTTTCGTCGGCAAAGGACAACAGTCATTCTTTGGCGACATTGCTGCGCTTCACCTCTTCCAAAGAATCCTGTCCGAAGATGAAATCGAGAAAATCGCCCAAGAAAGCGGTGTCCCGGTTCGCTTGTCACGCAGCCAGAACCAGAACGCAGCCCTGACGCGTCTGCTCGAGGAAGCAGAATCCAAAGCCACCCTGCCCGAAGCCAAATGGATGCTTGCTTGCCTGAAAGATTATGCTAATCTGGGCACTGATACGCAAACCCTGCTACAAACTCTGCAGACTGCCACTGTTGCCTTGCAAGCGCAGAACACAGACACCCTGATGCAGGCTTGGAATCGCCAGTTCCCGGCTCTGCCTTTGCTGTCCACACCTGATTTGCTGTTGCTGCTCGCCAGCAAAGGCAGCGTCACTGCCTTCCTGGGTGCTTACAACTGCCAGGCCACTTGTCCGCTCTTCGGAACAGATGGCTTCAGCTGGAGCCTGGAATACGAGGATATGCAGCAGGAAGTCTTCCGACTCGCCCCCGCTGATGGCACGATGCCTTTCCAGACCAGCATCGACGGCGGAAACTTCTCGGTCACTTGGCACAGCGCCGATTTCACCGTCTCGGTCAAAGGCAATCTAGCCGGCGCCCGCCTGGCTGCCAAAATCGACGTCGAAAACCACAATCCCAATCTGCTGCTGACAAAAGTCTTCTTCCCCATCTACACCCTCCAGAAACTACCCGGGCAGGATTTCTTCCTGCTGCCCAAGGACAGCGGCGCTATCTTCGACAACCCCACCGGCGATTTCCGCATTCCCTTCTGGGAATATCCAATGTTCGGCGTTACCATGCAGCTGACTGCTTACTACAATGCAAGCGGCAACGGCATCTATCTGGCCATGGAAGACCCGAAAACCAAGATCAAAAGTTTGGGAATCCGCGGTCGCCAAGGACGCCTGACCGAACAGTGGCGCATGCCTGTCCCCTTCCAACCAGACGCCAAGAGCGGCGGCAACAGTTTCGCCTCCGACGGTGCCGTGGCAGCTCTGGAATTATACCGCGGCGACTGGTTCGAGGCCTGCCAGATCTACAAGAAATTCCTGGCCACCACAAGCTGGGGAACCTGTCAGATTCCCAGGCAAGATACGCCCAAATGGTTCCGCGACAACTGTGTCTGGGTCCAGGGATTGGACGCCAACGATGCCGACACTCCCTTCCCCCTCGAGGGTTTTCGCTATTTCCAGGATTACTTTGAAGTTCCCACCGCCTTTGTCTCCGGCATCCTCTATACGCCTAACGGACCTCAGCGCTTCGGCCCCGATTTCCATGTCTGGAACACGGTGAAAGAAGGGATGAAAGAAGCCAACAAACTGGGGCTGAAGATTCTCCCCTATTATAACAGCCGCATCTGGTACTGTGGTGAAGGCGCTGAAAAACAGAATAAATTCGAGTCCGAAGGCAAAGATTATGTCATCCGGGAGCGTAGCGGAAAACCCCGCATCGAAAACTACGGACAGCCTATGGGCATCCACGCCGTAATGTGCCAGGGCACCAAGGTCTGGCGGGAGAAAATTTGGGCTAATGCCGAGCGGATTGCCGAAGGCGGCATCAGCGGCGTCTATCACGACCAACTTTCCTGCGCACCGCCCTTCCTCTGCTTCTGTACCAACCATGAACACCTGCCGGGCGATCCAGCCGTATGGACTGCTGCCCATCGCCAAATCTACAACGAAGGCATCATGGGGCCGATCCGCCAAAAATATCCCGAACTGGCCCACACCTGCGAGGAAGGTGCGGAGCCGTATCTCCTGTCCGTTGATGGCTTCGTCGCCTGGCGCTACGGCCAGACAGGGCATGTCCCCGCATTCCAGGCCATCTTCTCACCGAGAATCCAATTCGTGGGACGCGGTGACTTCGCGCATAACGCCGGGGACAAAATGCCATACGAGCACTATTTCCCCAAGTTTGCGGAGCAACTGGTCTATGGCGAGCAGATCGGCTGGGTTTCAGTAAACACCGTTCGCTTCCCTTCTCCCCTCCGTTCCTGGCTGAAGAAACTCGCCTTTGTCCGTCATGGCCTGGCTGATTTCCTTAATGCTTCCGAAATGCAGAAACCGATTGCCTTCACGGAAAAACTCCCCCAATACACCTCCGAATGGGGAGTCGTCGGCTGGGAAAACCAAGTGACAGTCGATAAAATCCTCCACGGTGTCTGGAAACACCAAGACGGACGCGTAGTCGTACTCTTCGTCAACACCGATACTCGCGAGACTCTGACCGCCAAGGTGCCCGCCGACTACAACATCGGACGAAATCTGGCCGTGCTCGCCGAAGGACAACCGCCCCGCTTCCTCGATGCCAACACACCCGCCCCCACCGTCACCCTGCAACCTCTGGAAATCCAATTGTGGCTTCTTTCGGAGGGTATGTTGCATGCCTGGGCGCAGAACTTCACTGCCCTGCAACAGCGTCTGCCAGGCTTGATGGACGACCTCGGAGTCTTCGTCAATCAGCGTCCTGATTTCAGCAAATGCCTCAAGCTTGATGCCTCCAAGCATGAGTATATCCGCCTGAAAGATGCCTCCTGGCTACTGGGCGCTAATCGCTTTACCGGAGGTAATCTGGGCTATCATTCCACGCGCATGCCCGACAACTGGGCCGTTGCCACCCCCGGAGCGGAAATCTACTTTGGTGACGTGGATTTCGGCCAGGATGCCAAAGTTCTGGAGGCAGAATGTTCCGCCTTCCGGCCAGGCGTGACCATCGAAGTACTGGACCTGACCTTCAACCATCCCCTCACTGTCCTAGCCACCTTCGAGCTTCCCATCACCAAAGGCTGGTATGACTACGAAACGGTTACCGCCAACCTGAAGCGCCCCGTCTCCGGACACCGGAATATCCTTTTCCGGGTCAAAGGCGGCAACTGCAATCTCAAAGGCTGGAGAGTCGCCGAGTAACCCAACGAACCCTAACGCCGTATTCTTCGAAATGAAATAAGCATTTGTCTCCATCATCCCTCTGTCTGATGGACACCGGTCTCTGTAAATCACGAAAGGAAACGAACCATGCGCAAGTACCTCTTTCTGGCAGTAGCCTTGATGCTTTACCTGGAAACACTTGTCGTAGCCGGAGTGGCTATCAGCGACAAAGGATATACCTTCTCCTTCCAGATAAATTCGGAGACTGCCGATGGAGTCTTGGCGGAGAAGCCTGGCGTCTGGCGCCTGGAAAAGCAAGAGCGGATACTAACCGCCCAGCTGCTGGACAAGGAAGGTCAACAAGTTCTGACGATGCCAGTCTACTGCGGCCCTGCCATGAATGGAAAGTATGCAGTGGCATGGATGCTCGAACGGGTATTCGAGCAAGCACAGGGACGTGACGGTTACAGGGCCATCCTGGCCATCAACGGGCGTCGCCTGGCAGAAAAGGTGATCAGCCCGCTGGCACTGAACACTACCGATGCAGAGCCGTCCGGCAAACTGGAAGAGGCCAAGGAGCATGGCCGGGTACTGAAGACGGTGGAGGTGAAGCGTCTGTGCGGACAGTCTTTCTGCCTGCCCTGGCCTTCCACGGAAAAAGAGGTTCTACGTGTGGAAAACCCGGCAGTTGTGCTGATTCTGCGGAAGGGAAGCGGCAAAGGCTCACCGTTGCTGGGCTGCTTCAACCGAGCCATCAACGCTCCGGCATTTACTGGTAACGGCTTCGACTGGGAACTGGAATTAACCCAAGATGGCATCAACACCCGCCTGACCGCCGATGAATTCGAGTATGATCCCATCTCCGTGCAGGACATCGAGGGCGGACAGCAATTCACGGTACGCTGGAAACATCCGCATTTCGCAGTTACCGGCAACTTCACACTGCGGGGTTCCCGCCTGGAAAGTCAACTGGCCGTGGAGGTTCTCGAAGAGCAGGGAATCCTGCAGCGAATCACCTTCCCGATCTGGCGGTTGCACAAAATGCCCGGCAAGAACACGGCGGTACTGCCTTTGTTCTCCGGCGTCGAATTTGCCAACCCCACGGACAATCTGTCTCAAAGCGCCATCTGGCCAAACG
Source organism: Lentisphaerota bacterium (assembly GCA_012799905.1). GTDB lineage: Bacteria > Verrucomicrobiota > Lentisphaeria > Oligosphaerales > Oligosphaeraceae > JAAZKI01. Next base: position 6,112 of record JAAZKI010000050.1, read on the forward strand.
GACATTCCTCCATGCAATTTGCGGCGCTGTACAACGACGAAGGACAGGGAGTTTACCTTGGTCGAGAGGATGCTTCCGGAGAGACCAAGGAGCAAACCTTCACCGGCTGCGGCGGCATTCTGGAAGCTCTTTGGAAAGTCGGAGTAGCCCGGGGGCAGACCAAGATCGAGTTGCCAGGCAAGGCGGTGCTCGAATTCTATCAGGGCAACTGGTTTGAAGCCGGACAAATCTACAAGCGTTTTGCCGCAACAACCCCCTGGTGGGTCGCTGAAATACCCCGCAAGGGAACACCCCAGTGGTTTATGGAAAACCCCATGTGGATCTGTGGCATCCCCATTGACACGGGACTGCCAACCTATCGCTGGTGCCAGGAGTATTTCGAGACGCCCGTGACCATCATTGCCGGCCTCTTGCTTACCAAACACGGAAACTGGCGTTACGGCCCGGAGTATGTAGTCAAGGATTTTGCCCTCCCAAGCCTGAAGCAAATGCAGGAGGAAGGAATTCGTGTCTTCACCTACTTTAACGGACGCCTCTGCTTCGCCGACAAAACAGCCGACGAGGAGAACAACTACACTGAAAAGTGGCTGCCGCACACGGCAAAAAACGAGGATGGCAAGCCATACGGCGCCGTCTATGGTGCCCAAGGCTACCACACTGTTATGTGCCCAGGAAGTCCTGTCTGGCAGGAACATCTGCTGAAGAACATGGAGATGTTTGCCGCTGCGAAGATGGCGGGTGTCTATCACGACCAGCTGCCTTGTTCTACCGCCTACAGCTGCTTTGATGAAAACCACGGACATCCGGTGAACGATCCGCAGTCATGGGTAACCAAAGGGCATTGGAAAACTTACGGCAAAATCATGGGTGAGTTCAGAAAGCAACATCCCGAGCTCGCGCATACTGGAGAGGATGCCTCGGATGCCTTTTTGAGCTGTCTGGACGGCTTTATGGTCTGGCGTTTCGGCCGAGCCGGGCATGTGCCTCTCTTCCAGTCGATCTATGCTCCGCGAATCCAGTTCGTAGGTCGCGGCGGTGATGTCCACGCCCTGCAAGGCACCTATGAGGCCTTTTTCCCCAAGTATGGCGAACAGCTGATCTTCGGTGAGCAGATCGGCTGGAATGGCCTCGAGGAAATCCGCTATCCCTCGCCCCGCCGTTCCTTCCTGAAGAAGCTGTCGCTGCTGCGCTACGCCATAGCCTCTTTTATGAATGCTGCGGAAATGCAAAAGCCTTTGACCTTTGCCGAACCACCGGAAACCATGACCACCATGTGGGGAGTGGATGATATCCACAAATGTACCACCGACAAGATTCTGCACAGTGTCTGGAAGCATAAGGATGGGCGCAGGCTGGTAATGTTTCTGAATACTGTGGCTGAAGAACAGACCGTTCGCCCGCAGCTGTCCCTGAAATCCAGTCAATTGGTAGTTCTGCGGGAGGGGGCTACGTCTCCGCAAATTCGGAAAGATGTTCCCACGCAGGTGAGCCTGCCTGCCTATGGAGCGGAATTCTGGCTGCTGACAGATAGTGACGGCACGACCGATGAACTGGTCGGCCGAGTCTTCCATGCCATGCAGAAGAGTGTCCGGGTCTTTGAGGACAATCAGGGACTGCTGATCAATCAGTCCCCTGATTTCAGCAAATCCGAAATGCTGAATGCAGTGAAGGCGCCGCTATATGCCCGTGATGCCTGCTGGCTGCTCCGGGCTTTCCGGGCAACCGGCGGCAACTTGGGTTACCACCCTAATCCCGGCCGGAAGATGAATGAAAACTGGATTGCGGCGCGCGACGGCGCGGTAGTCTATTTCGGCAAAGCGTATGTCGGCACCGCCCCAGACAGCGTGGAGTTTGAACTGGCTACTGATCAGAAGGGAGTCGTAGTGCAGTTAATAGATATCACGGAAAATGCCCCTGACGCAGTTTTGGCGGAAGTGCGCCCGGACCCCGGCCCCTGGTTCGAGTTCCGCAAGTTCCGGGTGCCTTTCCTGCGAAATGTGGATGGACATCGAGCGGTCATCATGCAGTTTTCCGGAGGCAATTGCAACCTCCGTTCATGGCAAGTCATCCAAAAGCCAGACGCACAATAACAACGTCAATAAAAAAAATCGTACTACTCCTCGACTTCTTCCTTTTTGTGAAAGATTTTCGGAAAAGCAATTTCCAAGTCATTGACACGCAACCCTTTTAAGGTGCCGCCAATTCCTGTGTTTTTCGCCGACATAGCCCGAAGGGCTGCACAATAATAACCCCCGGTGACCGAGCCCGGGGGCGACACAAACGCAGTCTTGTCGAAAGCCTTGAGTAACTGGAAAAGTCCATTTCCACTTGCTGTTTCCACTTGCTGTAGTAGCGCCCTTCGGGCGCCTGGAGTTTGGCAAAACTCCAGGGTGTTCTAAAAAAACAA
>JAAZKI010000504.1 GCA_012799905.1 Lentisphaerota bacterium
CCCTTACGAATTATGAATTATGAATTATGAATTATGAATTATGAAATGCGCCTCAGCATTCAACATTCAACATTCAGCATTCAACATTCAGCATTCAGCATTCAGCCCCTCGCCCCTCGCCCCTCGCCCCTCGCCCCTCGCCCCTAATCTATCATCGCCGGTCTTGCATGATGCGGATGATATTGGCGGACAGCGCCGGCATTAGCTCGCTGTCAGGCAAGGGCATTGACAGGAAGGCCGCCAGTTCGTAGGCTTGGTTGTGCGCGTCAGTGTCCGAGCCAAAAAGAAACCGGTCAATGCCGAGTTTGTCAATGGCCAGGTGCCACGGCCGATCGGAACAGAATGTGCCGCAGAATTCCAGGTAGACATTTGGGAATTGGAGTGCCAGGGCTTCGGCCTCCAAGCGCCCGGGCGTGCCGCCGCCAGAATGGCCGAGGATAAATTTGACGTTGGGATAGCGGGGCACGACCGGCGTCAGCATGGCTGGTGAGCAGTACCTGTCGTTCCAGGTGTGAATCAGAACCGGCAGATGATGTTTTTCGGCGTACTCCCAGACCGGCTGAAACCGCTCGGAGTCGACCGTGATCTGCCAGTAGCTGGGAAGAATCTTGAAGCCGACGAAGTAGTCGCGCCGGAAAAAATCGTCGAGGATGTCTTCTGTGATATCGTCGGCATAGAGTGGGTTATAGACGAAGTGTCCGTGGAATCGTCCTGGGTGGCGGGCGGCGAGTAGTTCGGCGCGGCGGTTTTCGGCGAGGATGTCGCCAAACAGTGCCTTGCCGTCTGAGACGAACAGTTTTTCGACGCCGTATTGGTCCATGCGTTCGACTAATACGTCCATGATTTCCGGCGTGTCCGGCACCTCCAGAACCCATCCTCTGGCATGCGGGCCGTTATGGCCGTGCGCATCGTAGATGGTGACGTTTTCCAGTCGCTTGCCAGCCTTGAAGGCTCTCCAGAGCGGCTTCTTTTCCAGGAGCGGGTGTTCCGGCGCCAGTTTTGCGGGCAGGGGCGCGAGGTTCAGCAGCCTCTCCAGGTTGCCATGCGCAATCAGTTCGCGTTCAGCAGGTGAAATTCGCGCCTGCGCGAGGGCGCCAATGGCGGCGCCGTAGTGCGACCGATAGCCAATGCCGAACAGCAGTCGCTCAATGCCGAAATGGTTTCGAACCAGCTCAATCGTATCCCGCATGTGCAGCCAGGAAATGTCGAGATAGACGTTGGGGCAGCGCCACATCAGGTCAAGCGCATTGGTGAATCCGCCCCACATCTGCTGGCAGATGACGACGCGGATGGAGGGGTAGCGGGTCGCCAGCTCCTCGATGTCTCGGAAGTGGCCTTCCGTGCCAGCGAAGCGAGAGTCGAAAAGAAGCAGCGGTTCAAATTCCGCCAGTTCGGTCAGAACCCGCTCGATTTGCCGGATGGGAAAACGGCAGATGTCTGGACAAAGACGGAAAACGCGCAGTCCGTCTGCGGCCTGCTGTCGCAGCCAGGCGATGACGCCGTTTTCAAAGGTGTTCGACGGAGTGATTACAAAGGCTGGAAAAAGGCGGTCGCGGTAGGGCGCAATCGCTTCCAGTAAGGCTTGATTGCCAAGATATGGCGAGGCATCGCGTGCTTCTACGGAATAGACGATGGCACGGTAAATGCCCAGGTAGTCAAGATGCTCCAGGAGGCTGGCGGCGGTGGGGAACTCTGGCACGGCGTAGGCGCCTTTGCCAATCATTGTGTTGACGGCGAAATACTGCATGGCCTTCTCCTTGTTGACGATGGTGAACGCATGGCTTGTTGGGCGGCGGGAGACTTCACCCCTGCGCGACCGGCAGCCTGCGACGGCGGATATCCGAAATGCTTGCGGAAATAACGGCTGAAATAACACTGATCCTGGAAGCCAACGGCAGCGGCGACGTTTTTGATGGACATCCTGCCGGATTGCAGGAGACGGGCGGCATGCTGAAGCCGGACTTGGCATAGATAAGTGTAGATGGGCTGGCCAAAATGACGGAGAAAGATGGCGTTCAGATGCCCTGGCGAATAGTGGGTCATCTTGCCGAGGTCATCCAACGTGATTTCCCGCCAGTAGTAATCATCGAGGTATTGCTTGATTTGGGTGAGGATATCCGCCTGGTAGTTGTCGGGCGCCATAACGCCGTGTTGCAGAGAGTAGTCGATGGCCTCCATCAGCAGGTAGTGGAATCGGGCGGTGTCTGGACGCGCGGTGTCGGCGCAGGCCCAGAGCCGCGGCGCAACCGGCGGGTTGAGATGCAGTCGGGCGGCGGATTGTCCATAACCCGAAGTTTGGCTGTAGAACGTCTGATGGAGGTTGAGGCCAGTCGGCGCCACTGAGACCCAGAACAGGCGGTAGGGCAGCTCCGGGGCAAGATAATGCTCTGTGTGCTCGGCCCCGCATAGAAGGATGTGCGGCCGCGGGGTGTCGACTTTGAACCAGGACGAATTGATCTGGAACGCCGCCTGCCCGGTCATCAGGCTGATCATTTCTACGTGCGTCTGATGCGATTGGGCCGGATAGTAGGGCGATGAAAAACGGGCGGCCGGCAGCGTGCCATCCGGGGCGTCCGCCGCGCCGTAATAGCTGGCGCCGCTGTCCCGCAAGGCATGCAGCAGGGCGGTTAAGGCGTCGGTGAACAACATTATGACGGCGTTCCAATCAGTTGGATGGATGCGAAAAAACGCCGGAAACGGTCGGTGCAACACATGGAAGGATGATATCCAGAATATATCGACGCTGCCCCGGAAGGCAAGCGCATCGTGGTTTTATCCATATATTATCCGTGCATTCGGCAAAGGACGACGATTGCAGGGCGGGCGGCAGGCGGTTACAGTATAGACGAAGGAAAAAGCATTGGCGATGACAAGTTCCGGTTTTGAACAGGATGTTCCCAAACAAGGAGATGGACAATGAGCACAACAGACCCCAAGTACGGCGTGGAAGAAATCATGGAACTCCTTGACGTCTTCAATGTCTCCCCGGTTACTGCGGCGAAAATCCGCTGCCTTTTGCTGGAAGACCCTAACGGCCCTGATGGCGGCGTGTTTTTCCGTTATTACAACCCGCGCAGCAAGACGGCCGAGCTGGAGAAGCGTTTCGCGGCCCATGTCGGCGTCAAGCATGTCTTGGCCGTCAATTCCGGCACCAGCGCCCTGATTGCGGCCCTGGTCGCAGCCGGCGTCGGACCTGGCGATGAAGTCATCGTGCCGGCCTACACGTTTTTTGCCACGGCTTCGGCCGTCGTGGTGGCAAAGGCGATTCCGGTCATTGCGGAGATTGATGAGACGCTGTCAATGTGTCCGGCCGCGACCGAGCGTCTGATCACGCCGCGGACAAAGGCGATCATACCCGTCCACATGCTCGGGCATCCGGCGCGCATGGATGCTCTGTGCGCACTGGCGAAGAAGCATAATTTGGTGGTGATTGAGGATGCTGCTCAGGCTTGCGGCGGTTCGTTCCAGGGGCGCTACTTGGGCACGTGGGGCGATTTTGGCTGCATCAGTTTTGATGCCTACAAGATCATGGGCACTGGCGAAGGCGGCGCATTGCTGACCAACGATGATTTCTACTATACCCGCGCGCAGAGCTACCACGACACCGCTGCTTGCTGGCGGCCGGACCGGTACGGTCGAGAACGCATGTCCGGTGAGCTGTTCTGTGGCGAGAATTACCGTATGAATGAATTGGCGGCCGCTGTTGGCCTGGCTCAGCTGCGGCGTCTGGACTGGACTATTGCCCGGATGCGGGAGCGCTATCACCAGATCAAGAATAGCCTGTCCCTGCCGCCTGGTATCAAGTGGCTGGCGCCGGCAGATGAGAACGGCGTCTGCGGCTCTAATCTGGCGATGCTGTTTGATGATGAAGACTATGCGGTACGGGCACAGAAAGCGCGACTGGTCGGCGGCAATGCCTTGAAAGACACCACCGGGGTTCGCGATTGGCACATGGCCTGGAACTGGGAGCACATTTTGGAGGAAAAAACCGCGACAGAGGAAGGATGTCCGTTCCGTTGTCCGTTTGTGAAAGAGCGGCCGCAATACACCGTCGATTCCTGGCCTCAAACCCGTGCTATCATGCGGCGGCTGGGAGTGATCGGCATTTCACCACGGATGACTGAACAAGACGCAGAAGCCATCGTGGAGAGGTTGCAGAAAGGCCTGGCAATATGCTGAAAGGGCTCCAAGTTGAGACTAACCCGAAGCTGGAAAAAGCCGCTGGTTTGCCGCCGCGCGGATTATTGCGCCTGGAATATGACAGCCCCGGCTGTCCCCAGGGACGCGATTGGGCCTTGGTCTATCCGCCGGCGCCGTCCGGTATCGGAATCGTGGTCATTCATGGCCATGGCAGTACCGGGGATCAGCTTTACACCCGCCCCGATGTGAAGCACAACGCCGGGTTTTTGCGTTCGTTTGGTCTCGGCATCATGACCCCGAACCTGCGGGGAAACGCCTGGATGGCGCCGCCAGCCGAACAGGAGCTGGCCGACTTGATTGATTTCGCCAAAGCGACCTACGGCTGGCGCAAAATCATCCTCGCCTCCGGCTCCATGGGCGGAACCAGCAATCTGATTTTTGCGGCCAGGCGCCCGGAGATGGTCGATGCGGTGGTGGCGAACAGCCCTGCCACCGACTTGGCGCGCTATGCCGCGTGGTGCGTTGAACAGCCTTTGCTGATATGCCAACAAATCGCCGACGCCATCATGACAGCGTATCGCCATGACCAAGCGCTGCTGGCTCGCCATTCGGCCTGCGCTCTGGCTGACCGGCTGACCATGCCTGTCTGGCTCAGACATGGCGACGCCGACCCCATTATCCCGGTCTCCGAATCGCGCGCCCTGGCAGCGCTCCTGGCGAACAAGGCGAACTTCAACTACCGGGAAATCCCGGACGGCGGCCATGACGCGGCCATGCCATGCTTTGCCGAATGCACGGCCGCAGCCGTCGAAGCACTGGCGTGATCAGTGGACAGCGATGGTGGTGACGGTGTTTTTGCCGTGATGGTCAAGCGGGAAGACGGTCAGGCACCCAGGCGCGGCCAGTCCGGTGACTTCGATGATGGCCGGCTCTGAGGACGGAACAATGGCAAGATGACCCTGATTGAGGCGGTATTTTTCGCCGCTGGGCGTGACCACGCGGTATTCCACGCCAGGGATGTCGGCTTCAAAACGCGCCCAGACCGAGTGCGGCGAATGCAGGTTGAAGAGGGTCAGGCGGACAGGTTCAGCCGTCGCTGGGATACTCGCTGGCGCCAGCGCCTGGCCAAGCATGACGCCGAAAGTCTCACACGCTGACAGCACCGGATCGGCGGCTTCCTGCGACGCCGGGGAATCCTCCAGCGTGAGGCCAGATGCTTTGACAGCGTTGGCGCGGACGATTTCTTGCAACGGCGCCGGCAAAAAACCAGCCGCGAGCAGACGTTCGGCATTGCTAATGAACTGCGCCAGGGCGTCGCGAACGCAGACGAAGCGTTTACGATCAGTGACAGGGATTTCGTCTTGACCGGTTTGCCGTAAGTAGGTCTGAACATCAATTTCCTGGAGCGTGAATGATTTCACCCGCATGTATTGCTCAGGGCTGTTATGGGGATAGATGCCGAAATTGAGATAAAACGGCAGGCTCGCCACATGGAAAAAGATGGTGGTAGTGGCGAAGTTCTCCCTGGCCTGCAAACGCCTGCGAATATGACGCTGCACCTGATCGTGCGAACCCCAGCGGAAGCCTTCGGTCAGCATGATTTGCGTGGTGTGGTCACTGCCGCGGGCCATCACGGTCAGCTTGAAATATTTGTCCAGGCAGCTGTCGTCTAGGCGGATAGTCGCTCGGGGCAGCTTGCTGTCGCCACCACCGCTGATGACCAGCTCGTCGCCGTCGACGCTGACATTGCCCTCGTATGCGATTTCGCTCAGCAGCCGGGCAGGTGATTGCTCGTTGGGGCCGGCCGTGAGGCGGAACGTGCCATCATAGCGGCTGGACGCCGTCTGGGAGAAAAGTGTGGACGGAGTCGCCAGTAGGAGAGCAAGCAGTAGGGGCAAAAGAAGATACCGCATGGTTTATTTACCCTCCAGCAATGTAATGATATCAAGGCGGAGACGGGCCGCTTCCGCAGGGTTCAGGCGGTTTTCCGCAGCGGCGTAGGCCTTGCTGAGCAGTTCGGTTCGACGCGGTGAATCAAAGTGCTGCTCAAGTGCTTGGAAGAACAGAAAGTCATCCAATCCGGCTCGGAAGCCTTTCCATCGTCGTGAGGGCATGACGGTGACATCTCCGGCCGGATAGATGGCGACCGGCGAGGCAGACTTGCGGAAATCGTCCAGCGGCGTCCCCCAAGTATCGCCAGCTAAGCCTAATGCTGCCCAGAAACCGACGCCGGTTAGGTTCTTTTGGAAAGCAAACGCCCCCATGCGACGGTAAAAGGAGCTTGGCGATAAGCGCTTATGATGGACAGGGCACCAATAGGTGGACATAATCGCGACCTGCTCGCGGGATGTTTTTTCCAGTTCTGGTGTCATGTGCTGAAACCATCCGGCGTGGTATTGCAGGTAGTCAACGCAACGAGCCTCAAGCGCCCGGGTGACTTCCTCCTGCTTCGTGCTGCTGCAAGGGTCGGCGTAGATGCGTATATCCGGGACGGCCGCCTTGGCGGCGCAGGCTGCTGCGTAGAAGTCATCACGCAGGTTTTCGTCATAAATATAAAGATAGAAGTCTTCGCAGGAGAGGTCGCGCTGCTTCAGGTGTTCGACAAGTGCCTTGGTCCACTGGCCATAGGCCTTGGCTCCGGCTTCGGTCGTGATCTTGAGTGCGCCTTTGGGTGGGACTTGCAGGTTTGGCGCCGCGCATCTCAGCATGAGCAGGCCCTTGCCCTGGAGCAAGTCGAGGCGGGCGTCAAGGGCACTGAAATCAGGTGGCTCGACCATGTCGCCGGTGGCGTTGAAGCAGGCTGACGCCCGCTCCAAAACATGGAAGGTGTTGACATAATTTCCGGTCAGTTCATTAAGGATGTTCGTGGCTAATTCGCCGGTAGTGCCGTAGAGGCTGCAGTCCCAGACGAGCACCGAAAGCGGATGGCGCGAGGGCAGGGCGAGGACGCCGCTGATACGTACGGTCAGCTGACATTCGACAGACTTGAGGCTGGATGTATCCGTGCAACGGATGACGCCGGCGCACGTCCCGGCAGGTAGCGACCTGGTGTCTAGGTCTACGAAAAGTTGGCGGTTTTCCCCTGCGGGGATGACGACAATGCCATCTTGGCTGAGGATAGGCAGGACGTCTGCAACCAGCTGCCCAAAGCTGGCGCGGATGTGCGCCGCTTCCCGCAGGGTCAAAGCCGAAGCAGGAAAATCGTCGGCCTGGATGCGGACATAGGCGGTTTGCGGGCCAGGATTGAAAAGCATCAGGGCGGCGTAGACGGCTTCGCCCCGGGCGGCTGACAAGGCCAAGGACGGCTGGGCCTCCGGCGGCAAGCGCAAAAGCGGCGAGTAGCTGTTGTTCAGCGGGTCCGGGAACAGGCTTAATTCAAGGGCTGAGGCCGCCAAAGCGGCGACAAAAAGCAAAGAAGGGACAAGACGGCGCATAGTGGAATCTTGGGCTGGAAGGGTCGGAAGCGTTTCTTCCTTGAAATTCAATAGGCGTCTATTGGTGGCTTTTGCTTACGCCTCTTGTTTATTTTCGGTGAGGTCAGCGGCAGGCTTTCAATAGGAAGCGCCATTGAGTGGCGGATAGTCCCAAGCGACGCCCAAGGCCATGTAGTCGCCATAGGCATGCGGCAAGATGGGGGCGGGAAAGCGCTTTCTGGACACGGTTTCAGAATGCATGTCGATGAAGGTCATGTTGGCGCACTCGCGATGCGGGAACATGATGCGCCCCCCGTCGCCAAAATCAGGGCTTTCTATCACATAGGCGGTCGAGGACGGCAAAGGGATGGAATCCATGCGGAAGACACCGGACGAGACGATCGCCGACCAGCCGTAGTCGGTGCTGTTAGTCAGACGGTGATTGATCATGAAGGGGATGAAATTCCTCGGCATGACAGCCCGACGGCAGGAGACGATGCCGCGCATTTCCGTTGTCGTATAGACCCAGTCAATGTAGCCTTAGTACGAACAGTGATTGAAGCCCCACGTGTTAGCAGGATCGCGTTGGGCGATGACCGCCAAGGCCCGCGTCCGCGCTATGCCAGTGTACTGCCACTTGCTGTTGGTCAGGCACGTGTCGCGGCCTAAGGCCGTGTCAGCATTGTCCGTCGCATACATGTAGTAGCCCAGGGCGACTTGCTTTTGGAATTAGTGCAACAACGCAAATAATTCCGAGCCTTTTTGGGTTCAGGCTGTTTAGGCCGCAACCTCAGTGTATGGTTCCATTGTTCCAGCTGTATCCTTGCCAGCCGAGGGTGCCATAGGGGTTGTTTGGATAGGGCCCCCAGGAGGCGAAGGTGCATTTGATCGTCTTCGCGTGACCATCGACATACGCCATGTTGATGCCATTGATTTCATGCCGCGGGTGTGGGATTTGCGACCTGTGGTTGCCCAGGGAATGGACATAGTACATTCCCTGGCCATTTTCCCAGGCCGTGGTCAGGCCGTTCAGAGAATCCATGACTAAATAGAGATCGGACGGCTTCGTGGCGCGTGATACTTTCAGGGTGCGGTTGTTGGTATAGACGCCGGTGATGTTGCTGTTGATGCCAATGCCGTGATAACAGTAGAGGCTGCGCCAGGTTGAGTATTGGCCTCTGCCGGCGCTGAGATGTTGCGCCGCCAGAACCGGACAGAACAACTCCTCAATTGAGGAGATATACGAATTGTTGAGCAGCGTCATCGACCAGGTCAGGTTGTAGATCGGCAGGAAATCCTCGCTGTCGCCGGTGTAAATCAGCAGCGACAACGCCGCCTGCTTGTGGTTGTTGAGGCAGGATATGGTTCTGGCCTTGTCCCGCGCTTTTGACAGGGCCGGCAACAGCATCGAAGCCAAAATCGCAATGATTGCAATGACGACAAGAAGCTCAATCAATGTAAAAAACATCATCGTTGACATGAACTGGGGACGCTTTTGATGGGGCATGACTCTTTCCTTGACGTTATGGATAAGGGATGACGGTGAACGCACGAATGAGATGAAAGGCGGATGGCCTCGTTTGAAAGCAAACAGGCGCGCTGGGGGCATCACCAGCTCGTGAGGCCAATCCCTTCTGCGGCAGACTGAAGCCACGCATCCATCGTCATCTGCACATTAACAACATTGAATATATACCAAAAAGTAACTTTTTGAAGTCAACTCGTGGCTTTTTGCCTTGGAGCCGGATTAGGAAAGCGTGCATTGTGGGGCATATTATCCCTTGTCGGCGTCTTGGGTGTCCCTTTCAGAGGCCTGGTGGGTGGCAGTTCTATCTGCTGACGCGATTGCGGCTTTTGACCACGCCAAGCCCTAAAAACACCTCGTCTAGCCAGCGCCATCAGATTGCTCGCAAGTGATGATATCGACAATCAAGACAGAGGACGATGATACCATGACCAAACAGCCTATTACGCCTTCAGAAAAGCGTATTTATGCAACCGTCGAGCAACTTCTGGCAGAATGGCCGCCGCCACCGCCAGACTCGGATTGGACGTTTGTCGACGACTTGCAGAAACCAGCGCCGCGATACCTGCGCCGGGAACGGCTCACTGCCCGGGAGTGCGAAGTCGACTTGAGCGGCGGCGTATGCCTCAAACGCGCTTTCCCCGACCCGCAGGGCGTGCTCAATACTGCGTATGATGACCTGGACGCCCTGTTGCGCGAAGGCGGTTTGGCCGCTGCGGACGACGACAATGCCTACACGGTCACAGTCACAGCAGCGCCGACTGATTGCTATGAAGCGTATGCCATCACTATTGACGCCTGCAGCGCTGCCATCACCGCCAACGACACCGAGGGCATCCGCCGCGGTATTTACGCTTTTGAAGACATGCTGCTGGCTGCTGACGGGCCATTCTTGCCCTGCGGCAACTATCAGCGCCAGCCATGGCTGAAAACTCGCATCAGCCGGTGCTTTTTCAGCCCAGTCAAACGCTGGCCAGTCAATACCGACGAGCTGCTCGACGATGTCAATTACTACCCGGACGAGTACCTGAACCGCCTTGCGCACGAGGGCATCAACGGCCTTTGGCTGGTGGTGGCCTTGCGAGAATTAGGGGAAACCAGCTTCACTGACCGCGACCCGAAAGCAGACCGCCGCATTGCTAAGTTGCACCGAACGATCCGCCAGTGCGCCCGCTACGGCATTAAGGTCTTCCTGTTTTGCATTGAGCCGTTTGCCGCGATGGCCGGCGACCCGCTGCTGGCAGCGCATCCAGAGCTGTTCGGGGCAATCGTCGGAGGGCGGCATTTGTTTTGTCCGAGTTCGCCGGCAACCCGGCAATATCTGCGGGAATTGAC
>JAAZKI010000595.1 GCA_012799905.1 Lentisphaerota bacterium
GGTCGTCATCGCTATCATTGCGATTTTGGCGGCGATGCTGTTGCCGGCATTAAGCAAGGCGCGGGAGAAAGCGCGGTCGATCAGTTGTGTCAACAACCTTAAGCAGATTGGCCTGGCGGTGTTTCTGTACGCCAGCGATTATGACGAGTACATTGTCCCCGGCGAGGCCAAGAAGCCGAATAACCCGTGGTATTCCGGGCATTGGTTCGGGCTGTTGTCCGGCTGGGGCGGCAAGACCTGCGGCTACGGCCCGCAGTACATTAATAGCACTACCACTAAGGGTACCTTTGTCTGTCCCTCGGAGCCTGCGCAGTTCGGAAGTTACAATCAATTGAAATTTTCCTATACCCATTATGTGTTGAACCAGCAGCTCACCGGCCAGTATGACGACTCACGTCCGGTGTACGGGACGATTCGCACGATGGCAGCGTTGACCGAGCCGTCGTCAGCGCTGTTTTGCGGCGATTCTCTGACTACTAACAACTGGGCCGGCCCGGTTGCGTCGCGGTATGCATACCGCCATGGCACGCCGGAAATCCGCGAGGTCACAACCGGCACTCCGGTCGGGACGCCGAGCGGGCAGGGCAAATGCAACTTCGTGTTTATGGACGGCCATGTCGGTTCCATGACCTACTATGAATTGATTCAGCGGCCGTCCCCGACATACTACTCCGGCTACGCTGTCTGGAAGTATATGTGCACCGGCTTTGACGCTAATCGGCGATGAACTGACGCCGCCGGCTGCGGCGGAACCTCCCTGCTTTGGCCGGCGGTCGCCAAGCGGGAGTGGCAAGATCATCCACACAAAAACGCCGGCACGGGGATTACCCATGCCGGCGTTTTTGCATAGATGCTGCCTTTCAGTGATTTTGCCGCGTGTCAGTAGCGGAAAACTTTTCCTTTGTCAAAGCATGATGCCTGGGCGCAGGATTGGCCTTGGGCGGAGTACATGGCCGTGACCGCGGTGCGGAATTCACCGAAGCCCTTGAGTGAGCCGGCGTGGCCGTCCAGGTAGCCGAAATTGCCGCTGCTGCCATGAGCGGCGACATAGTAGCAAGATGAATTATCGTTGGTGGTCCCGAGGGATGTCCTGGTAAAGACGTAATACATGTATTGCTCTCCTTGGCCAGCGGCTTCTATGGTTGGGCAGTAGGTGTCGCCGAGCATGAGCATCGTGGAAGGCGTCTTGACCTGGTAGGTGACGACGGCAGGGCACCAATGCGGCGTGCCGTTATGGTATGGGCTGGGGAATTTTGCCTGGATCATGGTGGTGCTGGGGACACTTTGGGTGTAGGTGACGCCGCCATAGACCCGACCGCCGTGAACGTATTTGAAGGGCGGACGGCCGGGGCAGACGATTTCATGGGGCGCGGTGTTGCTGGATAGGTAGCCGTTGATCCTGAGGCAGTCGTGCCACATAGTGCTGCTGTAGCGGCATGTTCCCAGGAGGCCATCGTAGTCGTTCACGTACATGGCCTGGCTCAAGGTGACCTGCTTGATGTTGTTGACGCAGCTGATGCCGCGGGCCTTTTCACGGGCCTGGGACAAAGCAGGCAGCAACATGGCGGCGAGGATGGCGATAATTGCAATGACGACAAGAAGCTCAATTAAAGTAAACTCGCGGTGCTTCATGAGTGGTACCTCCCTAGTTATATGGTGTGTGTTTGGTACAGCTTGGAATGACTGTCGTCACCTGAAGCGGCGCGAAGGTAGCTTCAGGTGATGTTGTGGTGATGCAGATAAGGTTCGACGAAAGTGAATTTATGGTTACAAGCGGCAAAGTCAATTATTTTTTTGTTAATGGGCAAAATTTGGCGTAATTGGTCAGCCGTTGATGGACGGGCATTTCTGCCTGTCTACGCCTGCTGAAAGCTCATGGAAGACAAGTGCCTTCGCGCCACAGCCTAACATCTATCTGATTCCGTGAAGTAACACCCCAAAAAAGAGTCAAAAAACTTGACAACCCGTTGGCTTGCAGCATATTATATATGCTACCAACATTATAATTCCA